>JAIMBK010000098.1 GCA_023511535.1 Armatimonadota bacterium | reverse complement strand
CTACAGAAGTACTAAAAAGAACCAGGGAGGGATGCCCAAAAAAACAAAGAAATACTGCGATACATGGAGTTTTTTAAGCGGACAAATGTCCTAAGTGTAATACTATAGATAATTTGCGACAACAGAATTTCGGGATGAAATTTCCAGGAAGAGGTAAGGAGGTTTTCTGATGCGTCAAATCCCCCGGGAGGAACTGACTCAACGGACCCTTCGGCTGCAAAATTTATTGCGGGAGAAAGGCATCGACGGCGCCCTGATCGTGCAGAACGCCGACCTTTTTTATTTTGCCGGCGTGGTCCAGCGGGCGCATCTGTTCATTCCCGCCGCCGGGAAACCCCTGCTCCTGGTCAGAAAAAGCCACGCGCGGGCCAGGGCAGAGTCGGCCCTGGAAAACATCGTTTCCCTGGAAAATCCCCGGGAGCTGCCGGCCGCCCTGGCCGCCCACGGCTTCGGCCCGCCCGCGTGCCTGGGCCTGGAACTGGACGTGCTCCCGGTCAATGAATACTTCCGGTATCAAAAAATGTTTCCGGCGGCCAGAATAGTTGATGTAAGCCCGCTCATCCGGCAGGTGCGGATGGTGAAGTCGGCCTACGAGCTGGAGTTGCTGAAAAACGCCGCCGCCCTGGGCCGGGAGATGTTTTCCCGGGTGCGGGAAGTGCTTCGGGAGGGGATGACCGAGGTGGAGCTGGCCGGTCAGCTGGAAGCCTGTTACCGGCGCCACGGCCACCAGGGGTACGTGCGGACCCGCAGCTTTAACATGGAGATGGTTTACGGGCACCTGCTGGCCGGGGAGTCTTGCGCCGTGCCCAGTTTTCTGGACAGCCCCACCGGCGGGAGCGGGCTTAACCCTTCCTTTCCCCAGGGTGCGGGTTTTAAGGTAATCAGGCGGGACGAACCGGTGTTGATTGATTACGTAGCGGTGCTGGACGGGTACATGGTCGACCAGTCCAGAATCTTTTGCCTCGGCTGCCTGCCGGAGAAGCTCGTCCGGGCCCACCGGGCGGCCCTGGAAATCCAGGAGCTGCTCAAAGAAAGGGGCCGTCCCGGGGCAATCTGCAGCGAACTCTACGACCTGGCCGTGGGCGTGGCGGAAAAATACGGCCTGCAGGAATATTTCATGGGCTACCCCGAACCGGTTTCTTTCGTCGGCCACGGCCTCGGGATCGAACTGGACGAACTGCCGGTGATTGCCCGCGGATTCCAGATGCCCCTGGAGGAAGGCATGATCCTCGCCCTGGAGCCGAAGTTCGTTTTCCCGGAAGGGGGCGTGGGCCTCGAAAATACCTTTGTGGTTACCTCGCGGGGGCTGGAGACACTGACGGTTTTTGAAGAAGGAATCATTTATTTATAGGGAAGAAGTCCGGGAAGTCCGGAAAAACGCTTGACGAACAATGAAACTTAAGATATTATCCTATGTAGTAGGTTACTACCACAACTTGTTCTCAGAAAATTTAAAGATGCGAGGTGGTTGCGCATGGGTGAAGAAATGCTCACCGTCCGGGAAGTTGCCGCTGAATATGGACGGAACCCGGAAACTATTCGCCGGTGGGTGTGGGCGGGGAAATTGCCCGCGAAAAAACTGGGAAACCAGCTTTTTATCAATAAAAAGGACCTTTTAAAGTTAAAGGAAGGAAAGCGGGGAAAATCAGAAAAAAGCCCTGATTTTCTAAAACGCGCCCAGGCTCTCCAGGAAAAAATCCGGGCGCGGACGAAAACAGATTTTGATCCCTCTCTTTTAATTGAAAAATCCCGGACGAGGAGTTTTTCCGGTGAAGATTTGTATTGACGCCAGCCTGGCCCTGATGTGGCTTTTGCCTGCCGAATTAAATGACCGGGCAAACGCCTTGCGCAAAAAATGGGATGCCGAAGCCGTGCAGCTAATCAGCGCCCCCTTGTTTTACGCCGAAGTTACGTCCGTTTTGCGCGAACAGGTTTATTTCCAAAAGCTTCTTCCCGAAGAAGGGGAAGAAGCTTTCTCGCTGTGCCTCGAGATGGGCGTGAAAATTCTCCGGGATTCTTCCCGGATCCAAAAAAAGGCCTGGGAGTTGGCGAAAAAGCACAACCGGACAAGAACCTGCGACATGCAATACCTGGCCGTAGCCGAAATCGAGGATTGCGATTTCTGGACGGCGGATAAAAGGCTTTGCAACGCTCTGGCCAAAAAGGTGCCGCGCTTAAAATATGTCGGTGAATTTCAGGGCGGCGGTCCTGGGAGTCAATAAGGATAGCGCCAGCGTTTTTTTGGGGCGGTTTACACCTTCCAGGTTAATGTTAAAAAAAGCCCGGCCCTGCATATTTAAGCGTGTCCGGACGTGCTAAATTAAGAAACTTCTTGTCGTTGATAACATATTTATGATATAATATTATCATAATAATGATTAAGAAGGTGGTTGGAATGCCGGTAATCAGGCCTATTTCGGATTTAAGGAACAATTTTAATCTTATTTCCGATCTCTGCCATAAGGAAGGGGAACCTGTTTTTATCACCAAAAACGGTCAGGGGGACCTGGTTGTCATGAGCATTGCCCGGTATGAAAAAATGGAAGCCCTTCTGGAGCTTTACCGCAAATTGACGGAAGCAGAAGCGGAAGCGGCGGCGGGCGCCAAAACAAAGTCCCATCAAGAGATGATCGATACCCTGAAGGAGCGTGTTAATGGGCAGGTTTCAAATTGAGTACCTCCCTTCCGCCGAAAAAGACCTGCTGGAGATAGTAGATTATATCAAGAAGGATAAGCCTTCCGCGGCTGCAAATTTGATCAACACGATTGACCGGGAAATATCTAAACTTGCTGAATTTCCGTTCCTGGGCCCCCAACCTGATGATGAGAGATTAAAGGTGATGGGGTACCGGATGCTCGTAATTGGTAATTTTATCGTTTTTTACGTGGTAAAAGAAAAGGTTGTCCAGATCAGACGGGTTTTTCACGGACGTAGAAAATACGAGTTTTTGCTGTGAACGTAAAATGTCCCGATAAGCAACGGCGCTGGCAAAGCTTTGAAGCCGGGGCCGTTATTTTTCGTTTTGTCCAGGCAATCGGGATTGTTGAAAATGCCTGTCACAAATCGCAGCCGGGCTGTGTTATAATTGGTGGAAGGTTTCTTTTCGGGGGTGCTTCCTATTTTCCCGCGTTTTGCCGGCAAAAGCGGTCTTCCTTCCGCCGATTTTAAGCAAATATTCGATTTGTATTATCCGGCCGTTCACCGGCGGGCGGCGTATATTTTAGGCAGCCCCGAAGCGGCGGAAGATGTGGCGCAGGAAACTTTTCTGAAGCTGTACCAGGCGCCTCCACAAGAACGGGCCAACCTTGCGGGCTGGCTGCTGCGGGTGGCCACCAACCTGGCCTACAACCACCTGCGCAGCGAGAAAAACCGCCTCCGGCGGGAGTCCAGCCGCTTCCTTGCCGAACTGGCGGCAGCGTCTCCTTCGGTTGAGGAATCCTGCCTGCAGTCCGAAGAAATGCGCCTGGTGCAGGCGGTGCTGCAGCGCCTGGCGCCGCGCGACCGGGTGGGCCTGCTCTTGAAATATTCCGGGGCCGGCTACCGGGAAATTGCGGCGGCTTTGGATCTCAAACCGGGTTCCGTGGGAACCGTCCTGGCCCGCGCCCTGGCCAGGTTCCGCCAGGAATACGAACGTCTTTCCGGAGGGGGATGAAAATGTGCTTTCCTGAAGGAACTTTACAGGCTTATCTGGACGGTGAGCTGACCTTAAGGGGAGCGGCCGAAATCAGGGCGCACCTGGAGCATTGTCCCCGTTGCTGCCGCAAGTTGAGGGCGTTGGCGGAGAATGATCTTTTTGCCGCCGGGCGGTTATCCGCCTACACCGCCCTCCTGAAAAGGAGCGGCCTGGACCTCGCCCGGTCGTGGCAGCGTTTTGACTCCGTCCGGGAAACGGGGAGCCGGGAAGCAGCGGGCGGGGGAGGAGCAGTTGGAACAGTTGGTAATTTTAAATTAACCTGGAAAGGAGCGATCTCTATGTTCAGCAGGTATAAAAAGGCGGCCGTGGCCGCTGCGCTGGCGGCGGTCCTGGCAGTCGGCTTTGGCTTTGGCTCCGTGCGCAGCTTTGCCGGGAACCTCCTCACCGTTTTCCGGGTGGAGCGCGTGCAGACCATCACGGTCAGTCCGGAGGATATTGCGCAGTTGGAAAAGGCGTTTCAAGAGGGAAAAGGGAAAGTGGATGTCGGCAACCTGGGTAAGTTTGAAGTTTCCGGAAAGCAGGCAGTGCTCCGGGGAGTTTCCCTGGCCGAAGCTAAAAATGCGGTGGATTTCCCCCTCCGGCTGCCCAAGGATTTGCCGGGCTACCGGGGACCCGTCCTGGGCCTGTCTTCCGGAACGGCGGTGAACATTACCCTGGACGCGGAAAAGGTCAACCAGCTGCTCAAGTCTTTGGGGGGCAGTAAGTTTTTGCCGGAAGAACTCAACTGGCGGACGTTTACCCTGAAAACGCCGGCCGCGGTTAGCGCCGAATATACGGCGGCAAACGACCAGTCCAAAAAGATTTTGATTGTTCAGGGGCGCAGCCCCGAGTTGACGGTGCCGGCCGGGACGGACGTAGCCGCCATCAGGGAGGCCCTCCTGGCCATTCCCGCCCTTCCGGAAAATTTGCGCAGGCAGCTGGCGGCGGTCAGCGACTGGCAGCACACGATCCTGATCCCCAACATTGAAGGTTCCTCTGCCGAAGTAACGGTAAACGGCACCAGGGGGGTATATATCACCCCTCCCCGTCCGGACGGCGGTCCGAACGGCCCCGGCATGTCCGGGTTAATCTGGCAGGCTGACGGCGTTGTCTACTTTATCGGCGGGCCGGGGTTGAGTCTGGAGGATGCGCTCGTTCTGGCCGGAAAGATGAAGTAATGATTTTGGAGTGGATCTGACCGGATGGAAGTCATTGAAATCGAAAACCTCACCAAGTTTTACGGTTCCAAAGCAGGTTGCGAGCAAATTTGCCTCTCGGTGTCCGGGGGGCAAATTTTCGGCTTTCTCGGCCCCAACGGGGCGGGGAAGAGCACCCTGGTCAAAATGCTGGTCGGCCTGCTGCGGCCCACTTCCGGCACGGCCCGGCTGCTCGGCCAGCCCCTGGGGGATTTCACCGTCAGGCGTCGCATCGGCTACCTGCCGGAGAACTTTCGCTACCAGGACTGGCTGACCGGCCGGGAGGTACTGGATTTACACGCCTCTTTGGGCCGTCTTCCCGGGCCGGAAAAGCGCCGCCGCATCGAAGCGGTGCTGGCGATGGCGGGCCTGGCCGGCCGGGAAAGGCAGCGCGTGCGCACCTACAGCAAGGGTATGCAGCAGCGCCTCGGCCTGGCCTGTGCCCTGTTGACCGATCCGGAACTGCTCTTTTTGGATGAACCGACCTCGGCGCTCGACCCCCTGGGCCGCCGCGAGGTGCGGGAGATCATCCTTTTCCTGAAGAAGGCGGGGAAAACTGTGTTTTTGAACAGTCATCTGCTCAGCGAGGTAGAAATGATTTGCGACCGGGTGGCCGTCATCAGAAAGGGCCGGATTGTCGCGGAAGGCCCCCTGGAGGCGCTTTTAGGCGGGGCCGGAGAAGCGGAGGTGGAAGTGGAACTTGCCGGCTTCAATCCCCAGCTGGAGCGGGCGGTGGCCGGGATTGCCCGGAAGGTTCAGTGGGCGGGCGAAAAAGGCGGGGCAGGGGGCGGTGAAGAAAGCAAAATTAAAGGAAGGGTGGTTTTGCAAAAGCAGGCAGACACCGCCCGGCTGGCGGAGCTGATCGTTTTAAACGGCGGGCGGCTTTACGCGCTGACCCCGCGCCAGCAGACTTTAGAAGATCTTTTTGTGGATCTGGTCCAAACAAAGGAGGAAGCGCCCGGGTGCTGACCATCGCTTTGTTTACCTGGCGGGAAGCAGTCCGCCGCCGGTTGTTGATCGTGACTGTTTTCCTGGCTGTTGTTTTTTTAGGCCTGTACGGAATTGCCTTGTATTTCGCGAACAAAGAAATTTGCGCCCACGCCGGTCCGGTCGCGCAAAAACTCTTCATCCCCCAGTTCTTTACCCTGGGCCTTTATTTCGGCAGTTTCATCGTTTCCTTCCTGGCCATTCTCGCCGCGGTGGCGACCATCTCCGGGGAAATGGAAAGCGGCGTCATTTACGCGGTATTGGCCAGGCCCATCCACCGGGCGGAGCTCGTTTTCGGCAAGCTCCTGGGGAACGGCCTGCTGCTGGTTTTTTACGCGGCCCTGTTCCTGCTTGCCCTGTTCCTCCTCGTTCACGCCGTCACGGGGTTCACCGTCAGCGGGGTTGCCCCCGCCGTGGCCCTGTTTTGCCTGCAGCCGCTTATATTGTTGAGCGTAACCACGCTGGGTTCGGTCCTCTTTTCCACCCTGGCCAACGGGGTGGTCATGTTTATGCTTTACGCCGTGGCGGTGGTAGGCGGAATGGTGGAGCAAATCGGCTGGTTTGTGCATAGTGAGACAATGCAAAGGATTGGCATTGTCGCCAGTCTGGTCATGCCGGTGGACGCGGTTTACCGCAAGCTGGTGCGGATCCTGCTTGCCGCCGCCGACTCTTCCGGAGCGGCCCTTACCCAGATGGGGCCTTTTGGCGCCCAGTCCGAGCCAAGCGTCTGGATGCTGGTTTACACGCTGCTTTACATGGCCGGTGCGGTCGGGCTGGCCGTGTACGCGTTTAATCAAAAAGATATCGGGTAGCTTTGGGGATTTGCCGCTATATTCCCTATGATCGGAATCGCCTTGATCTAAAACCTCCACGAGCCATTGTTATGGGGCAGGAGGGTCTGTGTCCCGCGGAGCCAATTGTTGCCCGGGAATACGGCATTCCGGCGGTGGTGAACATTCCGGGCGTGTTGAAGATCATCAAAGACGGTCTCATGTGCCTTACCTACCTTTCCATGTTATTTTATCTGTGGAAAGGGTAGAAGCACAAATTATTTTACACACTCCAGAAAAACGGCAAAATCAATCCTTGCCAGCTTGGATTAAAAAATCCGACCAATATTGAGAAAGTCTTTTATAGTTAAATAACTGTAAATGATCATATTCACTATAAGTGGATATATTCGTATATCCATTTTTCTTTGCAATCATAAATCCTGATATGCCTTTTAAGTAGAAGGTTTCATCTTCCCATTTATTTCTTAATTTAAAATTGATAGATATCTCACTAGGAATATTGGTCCCAATGTATTGACACCTTTTTCCCCCGTTTTTAGAGATATAATGCAACTTTGAGTATCCAAATAAATAAATCCAATCATTATTTCTAAGTATGAAGCGATCTTGGCCTTGTCGAAACATTGGTTTTTGAATATTGGCTGTGTAGTGAAGTTTAAGGTATGTTGTTTCCTCTTGAGGTACATAAATCGCTTCCACTGGTTCTATGTCGAGGTTAACATATTGATCTCCTTTGCTTGATTCCTCGAAATTAACATACGATAATGGGTATATGTCATTTTCATTAAGATCCATATTTAAAGCATTAAGTATCCCTATGAGAGATAGGTTGTCTAGATCAATATTACGAAAAGCGTTTATGTCATTTATGGTGAACCCGATCTCTGTAAGTTGAGCATCATCTTTTTTCCTAAGTTGAGCAAAATCTATTTTCTCTTCAATTTTAATTTCTCTATTTTGTTTATTAAGAGTACTTCTGTACTGGAAATAATGCCAAATCGTGATCAAAAGATAAACGCTAATTATAACAAGAAATAAGACAGTGATAATCTTTTTATAATTTAACTTATTCATGTAAACACCCCTATCTATTTTCTTCTTAAAGAGTCTGTTCGAAAAGTTTGGAACCTAATTAATACTACAGTATGCTGATAAAAATCATTTCGAACATAATTATGATATAAGGTGAAGATCCCTAATCTGGATTGAGCCCAGTAATAATTATCCTGTTGAGTCATAGGAAATCTATATCCTGCTCCGTAAGAATTAGGTCCATTGTTTGGTACAAATGTGGGATAACCATAAATATCGGGCTGCGAGCCATATATATGTTTATAAGTCGTATAAGCATATTTTCCATTGATCTGCCAGTCGTTCCAAGAGACAGCAACAATATCAGTCAGTTTAATCAAAGGTACTCCGCTCCAATAAAAATCATAAGCAAGTCTGGCATTTTTGCCCGGGAATTCTTTTTTCAGGACTTAAAAGACTGGTTTTTTCGGGCAGCCTGTCCGGGTTGCATGTTTGCAAATGCTGCCGGTTAGAAAAATACACTGAAATTATCGGAATTGAGTATTACTGAAAGGTAGTACTTTCATGAGATGTACCGTTGGAAACCTGAGGGATCCCCACTTCCAGATTTGTAAATAAATGTTACATGGTACCTTTTAAGTAAAAATATCTCTATTTTAAAG
>JAIMBK010000097.1 GCA_023511535.1 Armatimonadota bacterium | reverse complement strand
TCCCACGAGCGCCTGCGCGAGGCGGTGGAGAAAAAACTTTTCGCCGACTTAAAAGACGTCGTCAAGATCACCACCTCTACGAAAACGCCAGACGCCGAACAGCTCAAGCGCCTCAACGAAGTCAGCGCCCGTCTAATCGCGGAGCACGGCTACTGCGCTGTTTGCGCCAACGAACTGCTCAAGTACGTGGGAAGCCTGCTGAACCGCTAACCAGGCGCCAGCGGGCAAGCTGGGGACAGTTTTTGCTTGTCTGCCGGCCGGCAGGCAGGGACGATCCTTGCCACCTGGAGACAAGCAGTGCTTCGGGGGCATGAGACCCGCCTTTTTTGATCCGTAAAAAATTAGAATTGCCAGCCCGCCGTTCCCGTTGTAAACTGGAAATAAAAATACACAGCGAAAACGGAAGGTTGTGAAGAAGCGGGAATGAATCCGGAAAATAAAGTGAACCTCGCCCGGGTGAAAGAAAAAATTACGGCGGATCCCTTTGCCCGCCACCTGGACATGCGCTTTTTGGAGGTCAGGCCCGGGTACGCCCTGGTGGAGATGGCGGTGCCCAACTGGCTGTGTAATTTCCACGGCGGGGCCCACGGGGCGGCCATCTTCGCCGTGGCCGACGTGGCTTTTAGCGCCGCCAGTAATGCTGGGGGGACAGTTGCCGTCGCGCTGAGCGTGACGATCACCTACCTCCAGGCGCCCCCGCCCGGAGCAGTGCTCACCGCCGAGGCCGCGGAAGAGAGCGAGGGCAGAAGGACGCGACTTTACCGGGTAAAGGTGCGCGACGAAAAGAATAATTTAATCGCCATCTTTGAAGGGCTGGTTTACCGGAAGGGAGAACACCGGTAAACCGGCAGTTTCCTCCAGCCGATAGGGGTGTCAGCGTGATTAATTATTATGATCCATTTGTTGGAACCAAAAACAAGAAGCCGAAGCCCCCGGTTAAGTGGGCGGGTGGTAAAAACCAGCTTATTCCGCAATTTGAGCCTCTTTTTCCTAAGCAAACATATGAATTGTACATCGAGCCGTTTGTCGGCGGAGGGGCGGTCTTCTTTCACCTGTTACCTGCCAGGGCTGTTTTGATTGATAACAACCCCGAGCTGATCAACTTTTACAGAGTGGTTAAGGAAAATTTAGAGCCCCTTCTCAATGACCTCCACAAACACAGGAACACGGCCGAGTATTACTACCGCCTGCGATCGATTGACCCGGAAAACCTGGACCAGGTAAGCCGCGCCTCACGGTTTCTTTACTTAAACAAGACGGGTTACAACGGTCTCTGGCGGGTGAACAAAAAAGGAAAGCACAATGTTCCTTTTGGCCGGTATAAAAATCCAAAATATGCGGATGAAGAGAACCTGCGCCTGGTAAGCGCTGCTTTGCAACAAACTGAAATTGTTTTCGGCGATTTCAGCTCAGCGTTAGGATACGCAAAAAGAAACTGCTTTCTTTACCTTGATCCGCCATACCACCCGCTTTCGGTAACGTCCAGTTTTACAAGCTATACTGCCAGCGCCTTTGGAGAGGAAGACCAGCGCCGGCTGGCGGAAGTTTTTCGCCAATTGGATGCAAAAGGCTGCCTGGTAATGCTTAGCAACTCGGACACGCCTTTTATCCGGAAGCTGTACGAAGGTTACGATGTCCAGGCAGTCTACGCCCGGAGGGCAATAAATTGCCGGGCGGAGGGCCGGGGGCCGATCACCGAGCTGGTGATCAGAAATTACTGTTAAGAGTAGTTTAATTGTTACCCGGTGGCCATGCCCTGACCTTCGCTGAACATTTTCTTCAAGCGTTATATTTCTGCCATAACCAAAAGAAAAAGGCCGGGCAGCAGGGTAAAACCCCAACCCTTTTTATTTTTCAGAAAGGAGGGTTTCTCCCGTGGAAGAAAAGCGCGATAAAAAGAAAATCTGCCTGCACTGCGGGCGCAAGCACATCACCCCCGGCACGCCGGAAGAGGAGTACCGGCAAATGGACATCTGCCGGAACCAGGAGTGGATCGACTACATAACCGAACAGCAGGAGCTTCTGGACAAGTGGTTGTAAGATTTATCGTAAATAGCGAAAGAGAGGCCGGAGACTTGCGAAAGTTTCCGGCCTTTTCGTTTTTTCAGGAGAATTTTGGAAAAGGAGAGGGTGAAAATGCGTATCATGTGGTTTATCAGTTTGGAAGAGGCCATCGACCTGGCCGGGAAAATGGCCGCCGACAACGGCTGCATGGCCGGGAAAGAAGGGTACGCCCGGGGGGCCTATAACCCGGCCTGCCCGGACAAGAACGCCGTGGTGGTGCAAAAGGCCAGGCAGTGCGAACCCAACGGCCCGGAAGGTTACGAGGTGGTACTGCGTTGCAACATCTACGGGGACCAGGAGAAATGGCCCCGTTGGCTTGCGGAGCGCGGCGTAACGCCCGGCAGGAAGGTTGCCGTGGGTTGCGGCCTGCCTTTGCAGCCCGCCGGGGAAGTTTCACCGACATTGCCGGGGAGGTTGGGCTTCAACCCGGCCTCCCCGGTTAGCGAAAAGGAGCGGATTTTTGTGGCTGAAAATACTGGAAGAGTGGTTTATCCTTGGGGTATAATACTTCCAGGGGTGGTCAAAGTGAATTTAGAGAAAATCAAAGAAATAGCTGTTCCGATATTGCGAAAGCACGGCGTGGCAAGCGCTTTCCTGTTCGGTTCCTACGCAAAAGGGGAGCAGGATGAAAAAAGCGATGTGGACATTTTGATTGAATACGCCCCGGGGGTAAGAAAATCGCTTCTCACCCGCATAAAAATAACCAATGAACTGAAAGAAGCGCTTCAAAGAGACGTGGACGTGGTAACGAAAAACTCCCTATCGCCCTATTTCCGGGAAGAGGTCCTGCGGGAAAAGAGGGTGATTATGTGAGGGAAAAGAGCGATAGGGTGCGGCTTTTGCACATCCTGGAAAGCGCCAGGCTTATTGCGGAATGGGTTCGAGACATAGAAAAAGAGGAATTCTTCGCTGATAAAAAGCTCCAGGAAGCGGTAATCAGGCGCATTGAAGTGATCGGCAACACGCAGGCGACCAGGGCGATGCAGAACGTTTTATTCTGGCTTTCGGCGGTGACGCCGGAGCGCCCGGGGCAGCCTTTAAAGCCGAAGATAGACACCATGATCGAAGCAATGAGGGCAGAGGGCCACCGGAGGGATAAAAATATTCAAAAACTGAAGAGGATTCTCAATTCCCTGCAGGAGTCCGGAGTTGTGGCCTGGTGGAAATTCGACGGAGATTACTGCGTTATCATGAAGAAGCGCGATCAGGAAATCCTGGAGAAGAAGAGGAAGAAAAAGGCGCATGTACCAGGAAATTCCCAGGATAACCAAACTGTTGTTCACTAGTACCCAGTTGGACGCGGATTAGTACCCAATTGGACAAGATATAGTACCCAATTGGACGTTAATTAGTACCCAATTGGACATTTCGAGCCCCGCAGCCCTTGGGCCGCAAGGTTTCCGGGACCCGGTGAAATACTTTAAAGACCTCAAAGACTTTAAAGTAAAGAAGGCCAAAGTCTACTCTTTAGAGGATTAGACTTTGGCCCCTACTATTTCTAAAACTATTACCGACTGCCATATTTTAACATGTGGTGCGTATTGGCCCAATCGAGCAGAAATGGGGTGGTTTAACGATCTGCCTTCGGCTGCGTGTTACTGCGGCAAAAAAATTGTCCTTTCGGGCAGGATTTCACGGCGATAACGGAGAAAATGTTTAAAATCGCGAAAACATTTTGTCGGAAAGGAAAAGCATGGAAGCCGCTCATGCGCCCGACTGGCTGCGCATAGTCTGCAAGGAAGCAAAGAGATAAAGGGACCGGTATTTAACCTTCAGGTGGAGCTGCCGATACGGTTAGTAAACATTTCCTGGCAAATGTGATTTTATGTTTAACAAAGGGGGCGGTTTCTTTGGGATACGGAAAAAAGTCCATCCTTTTGGTGGAAGATTCGACCCTCACCAGGTTCTCTTCGAAAAGGCTGCTGGAAAACAAGGGGTACGCAGTAAAAGAGGCGATCAGTGGAGAAGAGGCGCTGGTGAAGGCAAGAGAAAGCCTCGATCCGTTCGACCTCGTTATTGTCGACATTCACCTGCCGGGAATCGACGGCCTGGCGACCATTGAAAAGATCAAGAAAATCCCCGGCTACCGTTACGTTCCGGTGATGATCCTGACTGCCGACGCAAAGGAATCCACAGTCAAACAGGCCATCCAGCTGGGGGCTGTGGAGTACCTCTGTAAACCTTTTACCTCCGAGCAGCTCCTTCAGCGGGTGGATAAACTCATTGGCCGCAGTGAAGAGGAACCGGAGGAAGTTTTAAAAAGAGTTCTCCGGAAGGAACTCAACCGCGCCAAGAGAGGCAATACAAAGTTTACCCTGGTTCTCGCGCAAAGAAAGGCCGGCAAGTTAAGCATGGCTGAAATAAGCAGGCGTCTGCGCAGAAGGCTGAGGGAAATAGACGAAGTGGTGGTTTTCAATGATTACCTGATAGCCCTGGTACTCCCTTTAACGGGTGCGGAGGGTTCGCATACGGTCGTCAAAAAGTTCGGGGAGTGGGTGCCGGAAAAGGGGTGGCGTTTTGGCCAGGCGGTTTATCTTGAAGACGGCGCGAATGAAAAAGAGTTGCTGAACAGGGCGCAGGAAAGGCTGCGCGAAGAAGAAAGGAAGCCGGCGCCGGTGAACGCTCCCGGCGGAGCTCCGCCTCAAACTCCTGCCCTGGAACAAGAGCAGTAGCGATGTTTTGCCGCCGGTCCTGGATGAGATTCACCGCTGGTTCCGGGAAAGGGTGAAAAAAGGTGTCTCTAAAAACAGAAATCAGGAATTGGGAAAGGAGGCAGGGGAAATGAAAATACTGGATCTGGCGGCTATTGTATTTTTCCTGAATATTCCGTTCGGATACTGGCGGGCAAACGTCGGCAAATTTTCCTGTTCCTGGGTGGCTGCCATCCACCTGCCTGTACCCTTGGTAATCTCTCTTCGTTTTATGATGGGGATCGGGTGGGCGTTGGCTTCTTTTCCTGCTCTAGTCGGGGCATACTTTTTAGGCCAGTTAACGGGAGGCTGGCTTAAGAACAAACTGAGATCTTCTTCGTATTGGGTCAGTTCGTGCTTAATCTGGGACGCGGTGCGGGCTATCAGAGGACCCTTATCAGCCGGAAAAAGTGCCGGGAATTAAAATGTTAAGAAATTGTGTTGCCGGGCGAAGCCCAGCTTCAAAGCAAAGGCAATTGCGAGCTGTACCTGCATATTTTTCTTTGGCAGGATTTTTAACTCCCCGTAAAGATGCTCAAGGGGGAGGGAGGATTGCGTGGACCCGGGCCAGCGAAAAAACGATCTTCACCGAATGGTGGACATTCTATCGCAGGAAAAAACCGAAACGGCCAGAAGATTTCTGGAACTCCTGCTCGGTGACGGCACCGGGCTTCTGCCGGAACGGTCAGTGGAGAGGCTGAGCCTTCTCGAAAGAATCGTCGATTCCCTTCCCGACGCCACCCTTGCCGTTGACCGCGAAGGGAAGGTGCTCGTGTGGAACCGGGCCATGGAGGAAATGACAGGAGTCAAGAGGGATGAAATGCTGGACAGGGGCGAATACGCTTACGCCGTTCCGTTTTACGGGGAAAAAAGACCAATCCTCGTCAACCTCCTGCTCGGCAACGGCAAGGAATGGGAGCAGGAGTACGAGAAAATCGAGAGGAAGGGCCATATTCTCGTCGGCGAAGGTTTTGCCCCTTTCGCCTGCGGCGGCAGGGGGCTTTACTTCTGGACCCTCGTGGCTCCGATCTACGACGACAAGGGGAACCTCCTCGGGGCGGTCCAGTGCATCCGCGACATCAGCGAGCGCAAGAAGATAGAAGAAGAGCTGAGGTACTGCAGCACCCGCGACGCCCTCACCGGGCTTTATAACCGCGCCTTCTTCGAGGAAGAACTGCGGCGGCAGGAAAAGGGCCGCTCTTTTCCCGTCAGCCTCCTTCTCGGCGACCTCGACGGCTTGAAGGTGGTTAACGACATGCTGGGGCACGAGCGGGGTGACGAACTCTTGCGCCGGGCGGCAAAGGTAATTACCAGTTGTGTCCGGGAGTCCGACGTGGTGGCCCGGGTCGGTGGGGACGAGTATGCCGTGGTCCTGCCCCAAACGGACCGGAAGGCGGCCGAAGAAGTGGTCGGACGCATAGTTCAGGCCGCTGAGAAGGACAGCGCGCAGCATCCGGATCTCCCTTTGAGCATCTCCGTGGGGGCAGCGACGGCAAAAGATGCTTCGCGTCCGCTGTGGGAGGTCTATAAGGAAGCAGACGACGCGATGTACGTGAACAAGCTTGCCGGCGGGAAAGACCCGCGGGCGGCGGTGATCCGCGCCCTCAAGGCGGCCCTGGCGAAAAAAGACTTCCACGACACGGAGCGGATGAAAGAGATGGCCTGCCTGCTGGGGGAAGCGGTGGGGCTTTCGCACAAAGAAATGGACAGTTTGCGCCTTCTGGTGGAGATGCACGACATCGGCAAGCTGGGAGTGCCGGACAGTGTCCTCTTCAAGACCGGTCCCCTGACGGAAGAGGAAAAAAAGGAGGTCCAGCGCCATTCCGAGGTGGGGTACCGCATTGCCCTTTCTTCCGGCGAGCTGGCTCCGGTGGCCCCTTACATTCTCCAGCACCACGAGCGGTGGGACGGGCGGGGCTATCCCCTGGGCCTGAAGGGAGACCAGATCCACCTCTTGAGCCGCATCCTGGCCATAGTGGACGCCTACGACGCGATGACGTCGGAGCGCCCCTACCGCGGCGCAATGTCGCCCGAGGAGGTCCTGGAGGAGCTAAAAAAGGGTGCGGGGACCCAGTTCGACCCGCACCTTGTGGAGATCTTTATGAGGTTGCTGTCGGAAAAAGGGGGACGGCTGTCCGGAAAGGAATCATAGGAACCGTTACTGTCGGGTGCCTGGTCAGGTAACTTGCCGTCTGCGCCCGTTTCACGGTGCAGAGGGAGCATCTCCCCAAAGACGAATCCTGCCCAGCCGGGTCGTTTGGTTTGAGTTATGAATTTTGGGGGTTTGACTTATGGAAAAACTGATTTTGCGCGCCGCTGAATTAATTGCTCAGGCCCGGAAGGTAGTTGCTTTCACAGGTGCCGGTGTAAGCACGGAATCCGGAATTCCCGACTTCCGCAGTCCGGGGGGTATCTGGGAAAAATATGAGCACGTTTTTTATCAAGAGTTTTTAAGCAGCGCAGAAGCGCGCAAGAAATACTGGCTCCGGAGCAGAGCTACTTATCCGGTGATTCGGGAGGCAAGACCCAACCCTACCCACCTGGTCTTGGTCGAACTGGAAAAATGGGTAAGCTGGACTGCATAATTACCCGGAACATCGACCGCCTGCACCACAAAGCCGGAAATTCCCCCGAAAAAATTATCGAAATCCAGGTAATGTTTGACAAGACTGATTACCGCTTATTGAAAATAAAAGCACCCGTGGCTTTTCAGTCCCGGCGGCATTTCTTAAACCGAGGACAACCCTTTTGGTCCAGCGATAAAGATTGTACAAAAAACGCAGAACGGGCCTGGAAATCAGCCTTTCTTTGAAAGCGGTATACTGAATCCGCCAAATGAGGTCCGCCGACATTACGCCGGCATTCCCGACGTCCAGGCGCGGAATGATGAAGGGATCTGTTTTTGCCGTCACCGTGGCGCCGTGGGTAGTATAGCAAAACCGGTAGCCGAGCGACTGTGCAATTTCGATCAGCGGTTCGCTGTGTTCCCCGTACGGCCAGGCAATTTGTGTTGCCGGCCGGTGCAGCTGGCTTTCCATTACATTTCTGGCGGCGGCCAGATCGTCGGCCACCCTTTGCCGGTACTCTTCCTCCGTTTCCAGGCGATTTTCCCCGGGGAGCCAGATCCGGTGAGCCAGGACGGATTTGGGGTGGTCCCCTGCAGCTGCGGGCGCACGATGATGGCTATGGTCCGTGTGGACGTAAAAACTCATCCCGTTTGCCTGCATCTCCCGCATCTCGTCCCAGGTAAGGTATTCCAGGCCGCCGATCTTTTTGTCCACTCGGGAGGTGATGATAAAGTTAGTGGCAGGTATTTTCCGGGCTTTTAGTTCCGGGTACGCATATCGATAAAACGAACGGTAGCCGTCGTCGAAAGTGATTACTACTGCTTTTTCCGGCAAAAGAATTTTTCCTTCTAAAAAATCGGCCAGTTCCCCGGTGGAAATTACGTTGTAACCGTTTTGCAAAAGGGCGTCGAGGTGTTCTTTAAACAACCGGGGGGTAATAGAATACGGTGCGCCGGGGACCGGGTCGATCTGGTGGTAGAGCAGCACAACCGCTTCGTTTGCATATGGCGCCCAGAAAAGAGCGTGCATCTCGTACCTGCCATACCCCAAAAGAAGGAAAATAAGAAAACATCCTAATAACCCTGCTGCTGTAATTTTACGCATGTTTGTTTCACCGGATAATTGTCTAACCCAACCTTCGATTTAAAACCCTGAAAGCCTTGTCGTTCCTGCATTTCTCATTTTTATTTGGTCACTCCAACCT
>JAIMBK010000096.1 GCA_023511535.1 Armatimonadota bacterium | reverse complement strand
TCCCGCCGCTCGAGGATTTGCCGGCGATGGGTATTTTGCCGGGAGGGCTCTTGCGCCGCCACCTGGTGAACAGGTCCAAAAAGATGCTGCTGGAACTGTTCGAACGCAACTGCGGGCGCGTCCGGGAAAACCTGGCGGAAGGCTTAAAAGAAGAGGTGCGGGATGTGGCCGGGGAACTGCGCCTGCGCGCCGACGCCGTGGCCAAAGGTCTGCAGGTGGCGCTCCAAAAAGCCGCCGAGCAGCAAAAAGCCACCGCCCGGGAAAGAGAAGCGGCCGCTCGCGATTGGGGAGAAAAGTACCGGCAGCTGCAGCAAATCAAAAACACCTTAAAGGCGTTTGCGAACGGCTAAAACTTTCCCCCATAAATTTTTAAATAAGCTTCTCCTCCGAATTCCGTGATTTCCTTGCGCAGTTGCCGGAAATGTCTTTCGTTATCCCGGACGGCGGGCAATACGCAGACCGAATTTTACAGGTAAATTGCTCCTAAAGCCTTGTCTTGCGCCAGACCGTTGCTCTGTAACGGGAAGGCTCCGAAGGTATTTTATAAACAAGGAAAAGCCATTCCTGCACTTTTTTCTACCTCTTTTGAATTGGGAGAGGACCATCCTTTTATTAAGATACCATTTTGACTATTTCCGCTTTATCTGGCCTTAGTTAAACCATCTTTCGGTAAAAAGTTCCGATTCAGTAATTCTGTCTCTGATGATACACGGTTACTACCACCAGGTTTTCATCGTCAAAATCATAGAGAACGATAAAAGGACTAACCACGATAGCACGCAAACCCGGGTGATCCCGGGATTTTGCTCGCGGAAACATTCGCGGAAAACGGGTGGCGCTTTCCAGGCATCCCAAAATCTTGTCCTGAACACGCCTGCTTTCTACGGCCAAAAACCTTGCTTGTGCTTCGAATGTCCATTTAATCGTCCGCATTATTCAGACGTCGAAGCACTTCATCGTGCCCTACAAGCCGCCCAGCTTGATAATCTTCATACCCCTTGGCCACGATTTGAGCAACCAATGGATTACTCAGGTCACTATCCAGGTCATACTCCTGACTGGTATCGATCGTCGTAATCAGCACCCGGCGGTCTCCCAAGTCCAAAACGGCAATTTGCCGATCACCCATTAGCCTTTGCAATTCCTCTTTAAGCCTGGATGTTGCCTGCATAGTCATTCCCCCGCTGAAAATCCGTTAAATTCCCACTTCCGCGGGTCTCACCCAACTCTATTTTACCACCCGTCAGGAGGAAAGGGCAAGGAGAACTTGTTTCCCCCCATCAAAATCTCCAGGGCCTTCAACCAGGCCTGCTGCTCCTCACCCTTGGGTTCGTGAGCAAAACGATAATCGCGTTTCCGGAAGTACTCGCCGAACTGTCCTTCCAGCGACTCCAAGCCGGTTAATCAGGTCCCCGGTCAAGAAAACCGCCACCTCCCGGCCGGCTCTTGTACGGCAGGGTAAAATGCTTCCGGCAAAGGCCGTCGGAACCGCGATAGAGGTCTTCATTCTCCGGCGATTCCAGCATGCGCAGCAACACGCCCAGTCAGTTTTTTCCTCCTGCTGAATCGTTTTACAAACAGGGCATAATTCCTGCGGAAAGATTGCCGCCAGCACATTCTCGAGGATTGTTTGACGCTTTAAACAGGTGAAAATGCGCCGCCAGGGGGAAAGTTTGGCCGACACGGCACTCAGCATAGCGCACGATGGTTTCTCCCACGTGACCGAAGATCAGGTGCGTGGTCAACTTTACGTTTTTGCCGGCCGCTCTGGAAACTACACCTTCCAGCTTCTTTTCGTAAAATTCCCGCGCTCTGGTCACCATGTCGTCTACTTCTGCTACGGTACCCGCATAATCGGGCAGGTTTACCACGGCAACCGCATGCAGCTCGCAACCGCAGCAACGGGTCAGCTCGATTCCTGCAGACAGGGCCTTGTTGGAGTAAGGAGAACCATCATAGGCTACCAGCACTTTGCTATACATGACCTTTCACCCTTTCTTAATCTGCCGCCCTCAAGCCGGTTGTTTGCTCAATCTTTTTTAGTTTTTCCGGGATCATCGGTTTTTTTAAGCGGCGAATTTCAGATTAGATATTCCAGGGGGTAACTGAAATCAGTTATGACTCCTCCGGTACCGGGCGACGTTCGGGTATGGAAACCGCCTCGCCGGCCCCGGCTGCCTTCACCCGGGGCCGGAAAAAAGCCTGGGCGATAATGGTGGGAATTACCCCGCTGGCTATCACCACCGTGACCAGGACGGTATATTGTTGCTGGCTGATGAATTTATGACTCAACCCAAAAAGTGCCGAGATGGTGCCAAAGGTCAGGCCGGTAGACATGAGCAATGTGGTGTACATGCCCTCACGGGGTTTATACCTGAAAAGCCAGGTTAAAGGCCATACCCCGGCAAACTTGGCGGCCATCTTCACTACCAGCAGGATCAGGATCAGCCCAAGGGAACCGGCGACGGCGGGCAGGGAAACATAAAGGCCTGCTTTCAGGAAATAAAAGGGGGTGAGGAAGGCAAAAGCGGCGGCCCGGATGCGCTGTAAAAGTTCTTTTTCATTTTGAAAGAAACCCGTCAGGGCCAGGCCCAGCAGGTAGGCAGGTAAGACCGCTTCGCTGTTGGCCTTGTTGGCCAGCCCGCCCAGCAACAGCAGGACAAAAAGCACGTATTTTACCTCAATCTGGCTTACCTGGCGGCCGAACCTTTCCTGAAAGACGGGTGTGATTTTGGGCATTAAGAACAGGACAACTGCAGTGGCCGCAATAAAGATGAGCATCCAGTAGTCATAGCTGGCAAAGAGTATACCCAGGGCCAGCACCGTACCCAGGTCGGTAATAAAACAGGCGGCCAGGATGATTTGCCCCAGTTCCGTTTCGTTAAGGCGTGTTTCCACCATGACTGCATACACTATGGCTACGGAAGTGGTGGAAAGAGCGATGCCGGCAATCTGCGCCGCCTGCAGGTCCCACCCGGCCACATAGTAGGTATAGGCAAAAGCTCCCAGGAAAGGGAGTAGAAAAGATACCAAACCCAAGGAAACACTTTCCTTGAACTTGCTTTTCAGTACCGCCGGATCGACCTCGGCCCCGGCCAGAAAGGTGAGGACAATGGCACCCAACCCGGCCAGGAAGTCAACCCAGGTATTTACTTCCAGCCCCAGGTAATTGCCTCCGATTACCCCCACCATGATTTCCACCATAGCCACCGATATGCCGGTACGTACGGAAATCAACCCGGTGGCCAGGGCCAGCCCAATCCAGGTGGCCGCCACAAGCCACGTATTCAAAGAAAATACCTCCTTTTCTGGTAAGCTGCATTAAAAATAGCTCCTATCTGAATCCCGCGGGATTCAGATAGGAGCTATTAGCCTGAAAAAGGCAGTTAAGGCGAGCTCCATCGCCTGGTGGGATAAATCTGACGAAAGTATATTAGCATGTTTAGCCAGAAGGTGTCAATAAAAAACTAGCCTGTGAACAGACGGCCTGGCTCCCTAAAACTGGACAATTAGTCTTTTTTGCTAACTATTTCGTAAAGTAGATTCGGCTTAGCGGCGGCAGCACCTGATGTTGCGACCGGCAACTGAATACCTCTTTAACTGACCCCCAGTTCGTTTAAAGCCCTTTTGGTGGCCATGATAAAGCCCGCCAGTTTTTCCGCGGCCAAATCGATTTTCTGGCGTTCGACCAAACGAAAGGGCATCACCAGTTTCAACCGGTATTTGCCGGTGGCTTCCACTTTTGGCAGTTCGCGGACCAGTATTTCCCCCAGTTCTCTTTCGATTTTTCCTTTCTGCTCCAACAGGGGCAAAAAGACCTGATTTTTCTGACCGTCCATCACCAGGTCAAAAACCAGCAGGTCCTGGTTTTGGTACGGCCCCTTCCGCGGTCTGGTCCGGCCCACGCGGTAAAAAATATTTTTATTTTCCAGAACCCTGATGCAGCGCCACGAACTCTTCAGGCCCAGCCATTGCCCGGCGGAGGGGTAAATCATCAGAACCCCCCGGCGGCGGAGGATTTCCCGGGTCCGGACCAAAACTTCATCGACGAAATTCTCAAATTTAAGGGATTCGCCGGATCCAAACCCCTCTTCCGCCCTCCCGCTTTCGATCCGTAACCAGTGCTCAAACGAGTTGAGGATCTTTTCCGCGCTGCTCTTTTTATACTCCTGCAAGAATGCTTTCTTTTGCCTGCTAAAAAAGTCAACAAACTCTTGATTCACCATGATCTTCTTCCTCGCTTAAAAGATCTTCCGGCTCTGATTACGGTTTTGAAATTTCACTTCCGAATCTTCAAGGCGAAAAAACTTTTCCGCTGAGAGTGGTTACCTGCCCGTTTTCCTGATGCTCTTCCTTTGGGATGCTGCCTTTTTTCCGTTTGCATCCGCGGTTCCGGCTGTTTTGCACGAGGATTTCCGCCCGGTGCATTTCCGCGCGGAAGAACGGTTCTTCCAGCGCCTTCATGAACCATTCGTGAATTTTTTGCGGAGAAATCACGCCGCCCACACCCCTTTACACTTTAATGAATTTCTACGGCCTCCCGGGAATCCCGGGCAGTCCGGGCCGCCTTTCCAAAATGACGGAAAAGCTTGTTGAGATAATTAAAAAGCAGATCGATGACCAAACCGGCGGCCAGGGCAATATAGATGGCCAGCATCCCGTACAAAGGGCCGTTCGTTTTGGCGGCGGCCCGCTCCAGACCGGCCAGGCCCACCGCCCGGACGGCGAAACTGCCTTTTTCTTCCCCCAAAATCTCCCCGTTTTTTGCATCCACCGCATAAACAGAAACCAGGGTTTCGCCAAAGGCAACCGCCGGGGGCAGGGGGACGGAAACCCGGAAGCGGTTGCCTTCGGTCCGAACCGCCCCTTCTCCGACCGCGTACAGATGATCGCGCCGGTACATCTTCACCAGGGCGTCAAAATATTCTTTGCCCTCCTCGCCTTTCAAGATCCGCTCCCGATTGCCGCTGATCTCCTTCACCGTGCAGGCGTTGCGCACGGTGCGAAACTCTGGATCGACGCCCGTTTTTGCCTGCAGGGCGGGCGGCAGATCGCCAATCTTTCCGGAGGTATAGATCTGGTACATTTTCGGGACGCCTTCCACTTCCGCCCTGGCCACATTCATCCAAAGAAAGCCTGCCTTGCCCTTTCTGGAAAGGTTCACGTTGCGGGCCGGGGAAGCCAGCGTAATCAAAACCTCGCTTCCCGGCGGAACGGTGCCCGAAATATCTACCGCTTGCCCGGCAAAATCCAACCCCACCTCAATTTGCTTCGGTTCTACGTTGACCGTCACCCCGGCGGCCAGGGCCGGCGGCGCCCCAACCGAAAGCGTGAACACGAGAAGCAAAACCGGGAGGAGGGCAAAACGCCAAAACGCTCGCCTGGCTTTTGTGAATACTCCGGTGGTGGAGACAGCCATTTTTAATGCCCTCCTCCCGGGCCGATCAGGGATGCCGGAACAACCAGCAAATCGTGGGCCATTTTGACCATCACACCCAGAACAATCAACGAGAAAATAATCCGCAATTGTTCCGCCTTCAGCAGGCGGCCGAGGCGGGTGCCCACCTGGGCGCCGACGGCGGAGCCGATGAGGAGGAGCAGGGCCAGCAGCAGATCGACCGTTTGATTGACCAGGGTCTGCGACATGGTGACGTTAATGGCCGTAAAAAGCACTGTAAACAGGCTGGTGCCCACGGCTTTCAGGGTTGGAATGCGCAGCAGGTAAATCATCACCGGCAGCATGATAAACCCGCCGCCCACCCCCATCAGGGCGGCCAGGATACCGATCAAAAAACCCAGCCCCAGCAAAGCGATCAGGGAACATTCGACCCCGCTGACGGCGAAGTAAACTTTCAGCGGCAGGCGCCCAAACAGGCCGGTCTGCTTTGGGGCCGCCGCCTCCGGGGGGGCTTCCTTCTTGCGCAAAGCCTGGAAACTCTCGATGAACATGAAGGTGCCCACGCCCAGGAGCATTAATACGTAGACGATTTTGATCACGACGTCAAAATTCCCCAACTGCCGGAGCAGGTGCACCAGACCCGTACCAACGGTGCCGCCCAGCAGCCCGCCCACGATCATCATCAGCCCCAGTTTAAAATCAACATTGCCGTTGCGTCCGTGGGCCAGGGTGCCCGAAACGGAGGCCGCCACGATCTGGTTGGTGTCGCTGGCCGCGGCTACCGCCGGGGGTACCCCGACCATCATGAGGAGCGGGGTGAGCAAAAAACCTCCGCCGACCCCAAACAACCCCGACAACAGCCCAACCATTCCGCCCAGCCCCAGGAGCAGGTAAGCGCTCAGTTGCACCCCCGCTACAGGCAAGAAGATACTCATTTAAATTCACCTCTGATCGGCAATTTTAAATTTCCAGCCGACCTGAGCCTGCCTGCGTCCGTCCTGCCGCTGGTCCCCGGCCGCCAGGGCAGGCCGGCCGTGGGCAAGGACCTCTTCCGGCACCGGGACGGCCGCCGGCAGATGGCTTTTGATCACCAGCGTCGCCACGTAATTTTTCACGATCAGGCTGTGGCCCTGCGTGGCCAGGATCAGCAAGGCCAGCAGCAGGAACATGGTCCCGTACGGAAAGCTTTTGACGTCCGGGTCAGCCGGGGTGTAGACATTGCCGTTGGCGTCCTTCCAGGCGAAGATCTCCATGGTTTCCGGGTCTTGGGCGACAATAACGTGGCGCGTGGGATTGTAATAGTGCTTGAAAACACTATCACGCAGAAAAAGAACCCCCGCCGAGAAGCAAAGCAAAGCAAGAATGACCATCGCCACCGCCATGTAATTGGAAAACCGCTTTACTTTTACCTCGTTTTCATTATCCAGGTACTGAATCAGTTCACCCATTTTGTCTGCTCCTCCCCTCCAATTTGTTTCCGGCGCGAAGGCCTATTGTTTCGCCCAGGGCGTCCGCAAAGGCACTGGCGAGAAAATAAAACAGCAGGGCCGCTGCGGCCACTCCGGCGGCGGAAAATCCTCCCCGCATAAAATATTGAGTTATCGTCTCCTGGTTGAGGAAGATCAAAAAGAACACCGCCAGGGTAATAACTCCCCAAAAAATTGTCCGTTTAAGCGGTTTTGCCCGGTTTTTCATTTTCCTGCCTCCTTCGCGCCTCAATCCCTAACTACAACTGCACCTTATTTATAAACCCACAAATTGCCGCCTCTTGATCGCTAAAACTCAATTCCCAGCCAAACCTCCGCCTGGTTCCAGGCCCGTTTCACTTACGAAAACACCTCGTTTTTTGCCCGTTCCTCACCCCGCTTTTTCCCCTTTAAAAATCTTTTTCCGTTTGTCCCTTATTACACTTATCTAAAGCGAAGTAAGGAGCAAAACCTGTGCCAACAAAAAACAGCCGGTGAAGCTCCCGGAAAATAAGAGCGGCGGCCTTTTCAGGCCGCCGGCACTTTCTCCACCAGTTTTTCCGGTGGGCAAAATTTGCCCACCGGTGAGCAATATTTGCCCATTATTAAGTTAAAAAAGATAAGACACAAAGCTTCCCAGGCCCAAAGGCACAAAGCCGGCCTCGATCGTCAGGCGGCAGTCGCCAGAATTGGAGGCCGGGAATCCGTATTTACGAATTCCTTCTATCCCGACGACTGACCTCTGACGACCGGCGACTGTTTTTTGTGCCTCTTTGCCTTTGGGCCTTAAATTAACCCGTACTCCTTCATTTTGGCGTATAGGGAGCGGCGGTTTAAACCCAGCGCCCGGGCCGTGGCGGTGCGGTTCCAGTTGTGCTCCCGGAGCGCCCTTAAGATCACCTGCCGCTCTACATCCGCCACAATTTCCTTTAAGGTTGCGCCCGGTTTGAGAACGGCTTCCCTTAATTCCCGGCTGGACGTCTGCAGGGAAAAGGGCAAATCCTCCGGCATGATCACCGGCCCCCTCGCCAGTACCACCGCTTGCTCGCAAACGTTCCGCAGTTCCCGCACGTTCCCCGGCCAGTCGTACTGCTGGAGCAAAAGCATGGCGGCGGGGGAAAAATCGTTCACCGGCTTGTTCAGCTCCCGGCTGTAATGCTGCAGAAAGTAGCGCGCCAGCGCCGGGACGTCCTCCAGATGTTCCCGCAAAGGGGGAAGCCAGATGGTCACCACCCGCAGCCGGAAGTAGAGATCTTCGCGAAAAGTTCCCTCCTGCACGCAGCGCTGCAAATCTTTGTTGGTCGCCGCCAGAATCCGCACGTCGACCCGGATGTTTTGCGTGCCGCCCACCCTTTCAAACTCCTTTTCCTGCAGGACGCGGAGCAGCTTCGCCTGGGCGGAGAGCGTCAACTCCCCGATCTCATCCAAAAAAATGGTCCCCTGGTGGGCCAGTTCAAATTTTCCCGGTTTTCTGGCCCCCGCACCGGTAAAGGCCCCTTTTTCGTAGCCAAAGAGCTCGCTTTCCATAAGGTTTTCGGGAATGGTCGCGCAGTTGATTTTCACAAACGGCCCGTTGCGCCGCTCACTGTTCTCGTGAATGGCGCGGGCGACCAGTTCTTTGCCGGTGCCGCTTTCCCCCTGGATCAGAACGGTCACGTTGCTGTCGGCCACCCGGCCGATGGTTTTATAAACGGCCTGCATGGGCGGGGATTGCCCGATCATTACGTCCACCGGCAAATCCATCGGAGCCGTCCTGGCGCCGTGATTTCCCCGCAGGATTTCCACTTCGCTGGCCAGTTGCCTCATGGTCACGGCCTTTTTCACCGTTAGAAGCAGTTCATCCAGGTTAAACGGTTTGACGATATAATCGAAGGCGCCG
>JAIMBK010000095.1 GCA_023511535.1 Armatimonadota bacterium | reverse complement strand
AAAAGTAGTTCATTAACAGCGGTCAAGCTTCACACGTCCAGGATCTTGAAGAGAATCGGGTTAATCCGCGGCCGGTTAATTAACATCGATGTCCACGTTACGGAGTACTTCGGTAAGCAACACTTACCCGAAGGGCACCACGGCACCAAGAACAAGCCCGTGAAGTGCTGGTGCACCCTGGTGGCTCAGGATCAGGATACCAAAAATCCGGTTTACCATTAT
Source organism: Armatimonadota bacterium (assembly GCA_023511535.1). GTDB lineage: Bacteria > Bacillota > Desulfotomaculia > Desulfotomaculales > Nap2-2B > JAIMBK01. The sequence goes on along the minus strand of JAIMBK010000095.1, from coordinate 8,522 downwards.
ACCTACTTAAGGCACTTGAGCATCTTTGAGATTCTGCCTGATTTTATCCAGAAGGTCCGCTCCGTCGTCGGCGGGGCGCCCTGGTTCACCCTGGTCTTCGACCGGGAATTCTTCAAAGGGGAATTCTTTGCCGAGCTCATTAAAACACCCCGGACCAAATTCATCACTCTGGCCAAGAATTACAAAACCATCGTCGAGCAGTTAGAGGTCTTGCCGGAAAAGTGTTTCCGGGCGCTTTGCGAAGGCAAAGAGGTGATGACCACTTATCTCCATGTAACCGGCTGCGACACTCCTTTACGGACCATTGTCATCAAACTGCTGGATACCGGTAAATTAATTGCCCTGCTCACCAACGACGAGAAAACACCGGAAGAGTTACTCATCCTGCGCTACGCCCGAAGATGGCGGATCGAAAACCTGTTTAAGGACACCGCCGCCTTTTTGCACCTGGACCGTTTACCGGGGATCAAGCAGACCAAGATTGATGCTCTGCTTTACCTGAAGTTTCTTGCCTTTACCATGTTTAATTACCTGCGCCTGCAATTGGGCGGCGCTTACGCTTTGGTGCTTCTTTCACGGAGAGAGTTTCGAAGAAACGCTGGTCAACGCAGTAAATCTCGGCGGAGATGCGGATACGGAGGGGCGGTTACCGGAGGGCTTGCCGGAGTTTATTGGGGGTTCGAAAATATTCCGGAGCGGTGGCTGGTTAAGTTTTCGCCGATTCAGGCGGAAAAGCTCGAAAGGATAGCGGAAGCCTATCGAAAAGTAACGATTTTATAAAATACGGAGGTGAAAAACCGGTTTTGCCTTGCAAATCCGGGTAAATTCAATGAGAATGAGGGATTTAAAAGTTAACGTAAACGGAAAGGAACTGCATTTGATCGATTGGGAGGGCAGGGGCGATCCGGTACTCTGCGTGCACGGATTGACGGCCAACGGGCGTTGCTGGGACGCGCTGGCCGAAAAATTATCGCCGGAATACAGGGTGATCGCCTACGATCTGCCCGGGCGGGGCGACAGCGCCAAACCCGCCGCCGGTTACGGTATTCCCGCCCATGCCGATGACGTTTTGGGGATGATAAACAAGCTCAATCTCAATCAAGTTACTTTAATCGGCCACTCCCTGGGGGCTTCCATCGGGTGCTACTTTGCCGCCCGGTATCCCGGGCGCCTTAAAAAACTGGTGCTGGTTGACGGGGGCATGGACCCCGACCCCGGGCTCATCCAGGTCATTAAACCCTCCGTGGACAGGATCGGCCAGGTGTTTCCGACCTTCCAGGCTTATCTGGATTACAACCGGTCAATCCCCTTTTTCCAGGAATGGTCCCCCTACCTGGAGCGGTATTTTTACTACGATGTAGTTCATCATCCCGACGGCAGCGTCAGCTCGAAAGTAAGCAAAGACGCCGTAAGCCAGGACATTGAGTCATTTAACTCCGTTTCCATTAACGACCTCCACCGGAAAATTAAAACGCCCACCCTTGTCCTTTGGGCGCCGCAGGGTCTGGTGCTCCCCGGCGTATTTGTTTTGAGCCGGGAAAAAGGGGAGGAAATTGCCCGGACGATACCCGGGAGCCGTTTCGCCGTGATCGAGAATTCCAATCACTACACCATCATCATGAAAGAGCAGATTGTCCAGGAAATAAGAGGGTTCGTAACAGTTACATTTGGCTGTAATTATTTATAAGCATAGGTATTTACATCTCAACTTTGTTATGCTAAAATTAACCACATGGAACGCATGTTTAATACAGGAGAAGCAGCTCAACGGTTGGGCGTCCACGTCAGCACAATCCAGCGGTGGGACCGGCAAGGGAAAATCCGGGTGGTGCGGACTGCCGGGGGTAAGCGGCGCATTCCTGAATCCGAAATCCAGCGGCTTTTAGGGATCGAGGCGCCTTCCCGCCCCCAGGCTCCGGTCATCTATGGCCGCGTATCCTCGCACGAGCAAAAAGCGCGGGGCGACCTAAGCCGGCAGGTGGCGCATATCCGGGAAGTGACGGCCTGGGCAAATGCAATCGAGATTACCGACGTGGCCTCCGGTTTGTCCGATAAGCGGCCCGGTTTGCTGCGGCTGATGGAGATGGCCCGGCGGGGCGAAGTGACGGACATCGCCATCACCTATAAGGACAGGCTGACCCGGTTCGGCTTCGGTTATCTGGAGCGGTATTTCTCAAGTTACGGCGTTAAAATCCACGTGGTTGACGGAGAAGACGACAAAAAGTCGCTGCAGGAAGAATTGGTGGACGACCTGATTTCCATCGTGACCAGTTTTTCAGGGAAGCTGTACGGCTTACGGAGCCACAGCAAGGCGCGGGCGCTGGTAAAGGCGGTGAAAGAGCATGTCAGCGAACAACCGTGAACGGTATGCGGTGATATTATTTACCCAAGTTTTAGACAACCCGGGGCCAACGCCCGATCTCGGCGTTCCCGCTCAGTGGGTTACCTGCAATATTCCCCGCGCGCTGGTACTCAAGTACACAGCCAAAGATAGAGAAAAGCTGCCGCAGGCCAAAGCGGTCAAAAGCGCCCTGGCCGCCTGGGCGAAAGGCCGGAGGTTAAAGAAAATAAGGCTCGCGGTGCTGCCTTCCCTGGACGAAACCGAGATCCTTCGTCTGTTGCGGGCATGGGACACGAGAAGAGGCGCAGTCGGAGCAGTTGTAACTTTAACCTATACCGTAGCTCTACCCAAAGAGGCGCGCGATAAAACCACCGTGGTCGACTTAAGCCAGCGCTTAAACTGGCTGGAAGAGCGGTGCCTGCCCTGGTTAAACCAGCGGATAAAAGAGCTGCACCGGGAAGATGCGCTGGAAGCTGCGCTAAACTGGTCCCGGCCGGTATGGAAGCACGGGGACTTAAAAGCCGCTCCGGAGTGGGCGCCTTCCCGTATAGGCCGGTGCTTACTGGAAACCGTAGGCCGGGCGATAGCCTCCCAGGCAATGCGGCGGCAGGCTTTTTTGGCGCTTACCGGCAATCCGAAAGCAAAAGCCCTTTTAGCAGAAGGCAAATTATACCCGGCGGTGTTAGAGGCTCAGGCCGCCTGGGAACACGAAGAAAAAATCAAAGCGGGGCTTTTGTTGGGCGTGGCGGAACAGATGAGCAACGACCACTTCCGGCGCACGGAGAAGAAATGGAACGGGAGCGCGTGGGCCGAATGGGCGTCCTTCTGCGGCGAGCCAGCGCCCGCGCCGTGGGCCGAAGCGTATACGGAATTGCAGCGGCCGCCGAAAATGAAGCGGCTGTTTTTAACTTACGCAGCGGACGACGGCCCCCAGGGCCAGGCACTGCGGTATTTCCCGACAAATAACAACAAGGCGCTGGTTTGCGAATTACTCCTGCCTACGCCCCCGGAAGCGGAAAAGTGGTCGTGGTGCGCCTTTCAACTGCCCCTGCCGGACATCGTCCAGACCGAACTGGCCCGCGGCGGAAAGCTAGAAGCCCCCGACCTGCGCAAGACACCGGACGGACAATGGGTGCTGGATATAAAAGTTCAGGCCCAGCCTAAAGGCGCACGCCGGAACCCGTCCAGGCGGGCGCTGGCCTTCGACTGGGGCCTTCGTAAGTTAATCACGGCGGTAGTTGTGGAGCAGGACGATCAAGGGCACATAAAGCAGCTCACCCGGCCGTTCTTCCTGCAGGCAGGCGGTATCTACGCAAAACTAAAGGAACTCCGGGCGCACGCCTCCCTCCTCCAGAAAAAGGCAGACCGGCTAAGAAACCGGCGCAATACAGCGGAACCTCCTGAACGAGACGCCATAATAAAAGAAGAGCAGAATACGCGGGCCGAGCTGGCTGCGGTCTGGCAGCGGTATCACGAACTGCAGGACCAGTTAGCCCACCAGGCGGCCAACTTTCTTCTGACGCTGGCTTTGGAAGCGAGCTGCGGCGTAATTGCCGGGGAGTGGTTGGGCAGCTTAAAGAGCCAGGACAAAGGCAATGACCTCAACTGGCGGATTAACAGCCAGATCAGGTCGGCGATCATAGAGAAGCTGAAGTACAAGGCGCGGCGCGTAGGCATCAAGGTGCGGCTGGTCTGGCCCCGCGGGACGAGCCACCGCTGCCCGCGCTGCGGGGCAGAAAACCAGCCCATCAAGGACCACCCTCCAAATTTTGAGCCGCAGCGCAAACCGGGCTCCTATGGGCGGACAAAGGATGAGCCGGGGACCAAACGCCGGCCGCGGCGGTACTCCTGGTTCCAATGTCAATGCGGTTTCAACGGTGACCGGGACTACGTGGCGGCGCTGAATATCGGAATCGAATTTTTCGCGGAAGAAGAAGCCCGCCAAGAAGAAAAAAGTGGTGGGCGCAGGCTGGCGCGGGCCGCCAAGGCCCACCGGCAGGTCGTGTCCTATACGGGCGCGGCGGTGGCGAGGCCGTTCACGTCACAGAACAAGTGGTTCCCCATACTGTCGGGGCGACACGGTGAACGTAAGCACACAACCAATGTTCGGCAGTGGAATTACCACGGCGGAAGCCTCTGCGGGTGGCGGGGGCGACATGTAAGCATCACTCCCTACGTCATTCCGCAGCGGCTACCCCCTGCTGCGTGAATACTGGTCTATGCATACGTTTGCTTATGTTGCTAGGAACGGTTTCTCGCGGAGTAAAGTAATCACTTTATGGGAGGTAATTATGATGGGGAAAAAGGCTGTTATCGTAATTGACATGCTTAACGACTTCGTTACCGGCACTCTGAAATGTGACCGGGCGCAAAGGATTATCCCTCCATTAAAGCGCTTGATAGAATCGGCGCGGGTGAACGGTGTACCTGTCATCTATTCCAATGATTTGCATTATAAAGGCGTGGATAAGGAGTTGAACCTATGGGGCGACCACGCCCTGGCCGGCACCAAAGGAGCCGAGGTGATAGAGGAATTAAAGCCAGCCGAAGGCGACTTCATCATTCCCAAGCGAAGGTACAGCGGGTTTTTTCAGACCGATTTGCATTTGCTGCTCCGGGAGTTAGGCGTTGACACCTTGATCATGACCGGTTTACATGCCAATATGTGCGTTCGCCATACGTCGGCTGACGCGTTTTATTGGGGCTACCGCATACTGATTCCGAAAGACGGTACCGAAGCGTTCACAGAGGAAGACTATGTCGGAGGATTGGATTACTTGGCTAAAGTATACGGGGCGGAAATAACCTCTGTTGACGAAATTATAAAGGAATTTGCCTAAAATTGAATGTAAAAGATAAGGAAGCCGGTAATAATGTCCGAAGGATTAGAAAAACACAGGAAGGAGAAGACAAATGAACATAATCGATGCCCTTCACTCCCGTCACTCCGTACGCGCTTTTAAACCAGAGCCGGTGGACAAAGAAACCCTGCTGAAGATTATGCAGGCCGCGAACCAGGCGCCCTCCTGGGGAAACAGCCAGCCGTGGGAGGTCTTCATCGCCGGCGGGGAAACCTTAGAAAGACTCCGCCGGGCCTTTCTGGAGCGGTTCGACGCGGGTTTGCCGATGCAACCGGAACTCCCCCGGCCCCAGCAGTGGCCCCCGGCCCTGCAGCAGCGGATGGCCGAAAACGCGGCAAACCGCTTTGCCGCCATGGGTTTATCCCCCGATAACGAGGCGGTCAAAAAGGCCATCACCCGGCGCAATTACGAATTCTTCGGGGCGCCGGTGGTCGCCTACCTGTGCCTGGAGCGCAGCTTAACCCCCTGGTCGATTTTCGACGTGGGGATGTTCGCCCTGGGCGTCATGCTGGCGGCCCGGGAATACAGCGTGGATTCCATTCCGGCGGTCAACCTGGTCGCCTACCCGGAGCTTATCCGGGCAGAATTGGAAATCCCGGAGAACCTGCTGATTTTATTGGGAATTGCCCTGGGTTACGCCGACCCGGAGCACCCGGCGAACAAACCCCGGAGCCTCCGCCGGTCCATTCAGGAGGTCATACGTTTTAAAGGTCTTTAATGCTTCCTGGGAGTTAACGGCCAAATTAAGGATGGTGGCTGTATGCCTTGCCAACCCGTGGAATTAATTGTTTTGGCTGTCAAAGCGATGAACGTTCGCTGCCGCTGTTTGCCTGAGCGTGAAATTGTAGTTCTCCGCCCGGCTGATGGCACGGAAGGAATCGCCGAGGGGGAAATCCTGAAAGTGCTCCCCACCAAGGAATGGCGTTACAAGGGGACCATCTATATTTCCGGCCGGGTGGTTGATTCCTCCAATGACGGTTCTATCTTAACGCCGGTTCCGCTCAAACTGTTTTTGCGGACCGCCTGGGATCCTTATGATGATTTTGCCGGGCTGTGGGGAGTCGATGCCGACGGCCGGATGCCAGCCGGTTTGCCCGAATGGGTGCAGGCGGTGCTCAAGGCCGGCAGGCGCCTGGTGTACGAAATGGAACAGATCATTCCGGGGGCCGATCCTGACGGGTTGGCCGATCCGATTGACGTTGCCGTTGAATGTGCCTACGGCGGCGATTTGGATACCGCTTTTGGCATCGGGGCGACCTGTACGGAGTCATCGTCGAAGTCTGGCGCGGGCGTAAGAAATACCTCTTTCCTTTGGTTGACCTGGAAGTGCTGGATAAGAATTCGCCAAACTACCAGCCGGTAAACGACTACCGGACCTGGTTTGCCAACCGCTGAAAACTCCAGGAAAGGGCGGTTTTATGTGAAAATACCGCGAAATGCTCCTTGTCCTTGCGGGAGCGGACGCAAATATAAGCATTGCTGCATGCGACAGGGATCTGCACAGCTTTTTGAGGCAAGAGCCGACCCGCAGGTTCAAAAACGAATTCTGGATTCAAAACAAGTTAACATTACACGGGAGATTGACTACATTATTGGTCAGGCAGAGAATGGTAAAGCCCGTATTGTCACCATTGGCTCCCTGGTCCTGTTTTCCACGGAAACAGGCGATGCCTGGATGCTTGACCCCGAAGATAGATTGGCGCTTTGTCTGGCGCGGGGCGGGGAAAGAGAATCATTTACCGTTACGGAGACACCGAAGAATTTTGTCGTTGCGTGGCAGGCAAACTATCGCATTGACGGCGAGAAGTTTGTTGTTCTGGAGCGGTCGGGTCGAATCAGGACCATTTTTGGCTATCCTACGAAAAAAATTATGCAGGCTTCTGCCGGCCGATAGGTGTAACCCATTCGTGGTACCAGAATATTAAGGGAGTGCCCATCCAGCAAAGCGGCAAGGCATTGTGGAACTGTCGAAATCTACCCACATCGGTAAAAGTTTCTGATGTTCACGTTTTTTTGCAGGGAGGCTCCGAACCCAGTAGCGACATTTTATACTCCGACTTGAAGGCGAAGAGAGAAATTGCCGCCGGAAAGACGATAACTGGCCGATCTTTCCGAGAACAGAAATTTTGGAGGTTAACATTGATGATCCCAATATCTTCCGAAATTGTTGAAAAAACGTGGAAAAAAGTAGGGAGCATGTCTCCCCTTCAAGGCCAGAAGATGATTAACCAGATGAGCAAGCAGCAGCCGGTTATCCTTGCTTATCTTATGGCGGCAGGAGACGATCTTTTAAACGAGGACGAGCGGGAATTATTGCTTTATTTAGGAGTAGTGGTGTGGCAGATAATGCTCCAGGGGAATGCGCCGTTGCCTAAAGTTACCGAAAAAGCCTTAGATAAGGCGGAAAGAAAAAACATAAAGATGCTTGAACGTTTTGCCGGTAAGTCTCTCGACCAGATGGAGAAAGGCGTGGAAGAAATGCTCAGGAATTATAACCAACGAGAGGTCTTAAAGTATGTTGTTGAAGCATTGATGGAAGAACCAGAAGAAGGGTGTTTGATCAGGGAGGAAAACAAAGGAATCATGATGGTTTTCTTAAAAACGGTAATTGATTGTTTTGATCGATAAAAACCAGAAATTGGGTAATTCTTAACAATGTCTGTAAGGCGCAACAGACAATCAGCAATAACGACCCCTGTCCATGCAGGAGCGGAAGATACAAAGAAAGCGGCGGAAATATTGTTCCCTTTCCCCTTACGAATAAAAAAAGGCGGTGGATTATGAAATCAAATGTGGTAGCTTAAAATAACGTTGCAGGAGATCGAGCCGCCCATCTGGAGGCGGGTTTTGGTGCCGTCCGGCATTACTTTTTACAAGCTGCACAAAATCATTCAGGCCGCCTTTGGCTGGCAGGACTACCACCTGTTTAATTTTGACTTCGGTGACGTGGTGATCCACGTTCCTGATCCCGATTACGCTCCGGGAGAACTATACGAAGGCGCAAAAGAGCTGAGCGCCGACAAAAATACGTTAAAGGACAACCGGACAAAAATCGAAATGGACTTGCTCAAGGACTTCCGGACCATTGTTCCAAGCGGTATGGAAGTAGTTATTCTGGCCGACCGGGGCTTTGGCAAAATTCCCTTGTTTGAGCAGGCCAAACGCCTGAAGTTTGGGTACGTCATCCGCCTGAAAAGGAATGCCTACATCTTTAACAGGTTCTACACTTTAGAAAAACTGGTGATCCAAACAGGCACGCTCAGAGACATGGGCGCCACCTTATACACTGCCAAGAACCGGTACCCGTTGCGCCTCATCAC
>JAIMBK010000094.1 GCA_023511535.1 Armatimonadota bacterium | reverse complement strand
CAGGACAAAAATGCCGTTTTCCAGCGCTGTATAATAGGCTATTCGACAAGGCAAAGCATTCAACCCCCTTTGCTTTTATGTAGATTCTCGGAAATTCGAAATGTGCATTGTGCCTTACAAGAGAAACTCCTTGTTTTATTTCTCACCCCTACCCCCCTTACCCTAACCCTCTCCCCCAAGGGGAGAGGGAGCTTGCCAGAGCACCCTTTATTTCTTCCCCCTAACCCCACCAGCGCTTCCGCTGTTTAAACAGCAGGTAAAGGAAGAAGGGCACGCCGATCAGGGAAGTGATGATGCCCACCGGAATTTCCGTAGGGCTGACCAGGGTGCGGGACAGGGTGTCCGCCCCCAAAAGGAGCAACGCACCCGTCAAGCAGGAGCAGGGAATTAAAAAACGGTTGTCGTTGCCGACAACAAACCGGCACAAGTGCGGGGAGACGAGCCCGATAAAACCGATGATCCCGGTAAAGGCCACCGTGGCGCTGGCCAGCAGGGAAGCAAAGATGGCGCAGTTCCGGCGCAGCCGGGTGACGTTCACGCCCAGGTTGGCGGCCACCTCTTCACCGGCGCCCAGCGCGTTCAAATCCCAGGCAAAGCGCAAAAGAAAGGCCAGACAGCCCAAGGTTACGGGCAAAAGGAGGTAAACCGTCTCCCACCTGGCCCCCCAGAGGCCTCCCATCAACCAGACCACCAGTTCCCGCAACTGTTCGTGGGAAGAAATATACTTAAGCAGGGAAACGCCGGCCGAATAAAGATAACCCAGGGCCACCCCGGCCAGAATCATTGTCTCCGGAGCAGCCCCTTTCAGCCGGGCGATGCCGTAAATTAAGAACATGGTGAACAAACCGAAAAGAAAGGCGTTGGTGACAATTACGTAGACGCTGGAAATCCCCAGGGCGCCGCAGAGACCCGCCCCTAAAACGACGGCCAGCGCGGCGCCGAAGGAGGCCCCGGCCGAAATGCCCAGGATGTAGGGATCGGCCAGGGGATTGCGCAAAACCGCCTGCATCACCGCTCCGGAACCGGCCAGGCTGAATCCCGCCAGCACGGCCAGAAAAACCCTGGGCAGGCGTAAATCCAGGACCACCGTTTCGGCCAGGGAAGAATATTGCCCGGCGTAACCCGGCAAGATCCGGCTGACGATCACTTCAAAAACCTCTTTTACCCCGATGCCGGCGCTGCCGGTGACCACCGCCGCGAGCAGGCAGGCCGCGAGCGCGGTCAGCAGGCCCAGGATAAAGATTCTTTTGCCGCCCGTTATCTGCAGGTAAAGATCGGCTTTTGCAGATTTGGACGTTTTCATCGCCAACCACCTTTATTCCCGGGAAATAAATCGCTTTTTATTTCCTTCTTGTTTTTCGGGCAGTTTGCCGGGTTAAAACTTCCGCTGCACCACAGCTTCGCACCAGATCATTTCCAGAACATTGTATTTCACGTTTTCCGGCCAACCAGATGCCCCATCCGCTTTTCCGGACGGGTCCGTTACGGATAAACGCAGGTTCCCGTTAACTCCTGATCAAAAAACTTTTGTAGCATTTCCCGGTGGACGGCTTCCGGATCGAGGTCGGCAAAAAACTACGGGTGGAACCATTTCGCCCAGTACAAGGAGCCGATTACCGAACGGCAACCGGTGGCAATGTCCCAGCTGGTAACGTAAACCTTCCCTTCTTTGACCGCTTTCACTTTCCGCAGGCCCGGGCGGTTCATAATCTCGTCCCGCAGGGCTTTCATCTTTTCCGGGGTATCCTCCCGGGAAGCCATGCGCACGATGATGTCCGGGTTCTTTTCGGCCACCCACTCCGGGGTCAGAGTGGGGCTTTTTACCGGCTCGTCGGCGGCAATATTGATCCCCCCGGCCAGTTCAAGGCGCGCGTGGAGAAACGACTCCCGGGAGGCACTGTAATAAGGTTTGTTCCATTCGTAGAAAACCAGCGGTTTTTTGCCGAGCGGCAGGTCAGCCGTTTTCTCTTTAACCAGGTCGTTATACCTGCGCATAAAAGCAACCAGTTCCTGCGCCCTCTGTTCCCTGTCTAAAATCATCCCCAGGCTTTCGATCACCCGGTACGTTTCCTGATCTTCTCCCGAGGTGGTCACCACCAGCACCGGGATCCCGGCCGCTTCCAGCTTTTCCCGATTTTCCGTTTTCAGCATTGTGTCCGCAATCACTACGTCCGGCTTGCTTTGCATAATCAGCTCGATGTTGGGGTTATAAGAAGAGCCCGCCACTTCCGGTATTTTTTTCAAAGCCGCCGGGAACACGGAATAAGAATCGCGGCCGGCAATTTTCTCCCCGCCGCCCAAAGCGTAGATTATCTCCGAGGCGCCGGAAGTAATGGCGACTACTTTTTCCACCGGGCGCAAAACCGCCACCTTTTTGCCTGTGCTGTCGGTAATGGTCACCGGTGTTTTCTTGGGCTGTTCCGCTCCCCGGGTTTCCTTCCGGGCGGCGCAGCCGGACAAAATTAAGCCGGCCAGAAGAAAAAGGAATAACGAAAGGCAAATTTTTTTCACGTTAACGTAACCTCCCGGAAAATAGATTAGCCGAATTGATTGGTTCCCTCTCTCCCTGGAAGAGAGAGTCCCCCTCCCCCTGACCCCCTCCCGGCGTCCGGCTCCCTGCCGGAGGTCTCCGGGCGCTGTTTTTCACCGGCTGTCGCGACTGTCGGGATAGCTCCAGACGCCTTCCAGTTCCAGGCCGTAAAATTTCTGGAGCATTTCCCTGTGGACGACGACAGGATCTACATCGGCAAAAAGCTCCGGATGAAACCACCGGGCGAGGGAAATGAGTCCGACCACTGAGCGCGGGCCGGTCAGCACCTTGGAACAAATTACGTAAACCCGGCCCTCCTGAACTGACTTCAGCTTTTTCAGCCCTCTTAAGCAAAGTCAAGCCCTCCTTCAAAAGTCGGCTAACGGCTTCCGGCGTTTCAAGGGGATGCTCCGGCGCGGCCGTTTGCTGAAAATCAATGAGCAGGGAACCGCCCGCGGAGGCGGAGCCGAAACTGGCTAAAGAAGACCGGGGACGATCCAGACAAACGTCCGCAGACAAAAGTGAAAGACATTCAGGAAAACCTGTATTTGCGTTTCCAGCAACCGCTTCCGCCCACCTTCAGCACCCGTCCCGGGAAGGTAAAAACAATTAAAAATCCCAGCCCCTCCCGGCTGGGAAACAAAAACTGCACCTCCCATCCGCGTGAGAGTGATGGCTGATCAGAGAACAGGCAGGTCTCCTGGCTCGGGTTCATCGCTTAACCTTCTTGCCTTCCCGGAGTGGCGCTCAGCATCTGCGAAGATTAGCGGCAACCTGAAGTTACCCCTGGTTCGGCAGGTTACCGCCATCAGGCCTTCCCTTAACGCTTAAGAGCCGCTCCAGTGGCTTTTGCGCAAAGACCGCTCCCCCATACAGTGGCGGGACCGCGCCGGCTTCGCACCGGCTTCCCTCTTCGCCTGTTTAAACAGGACCTGTTCCCTTAGCTTATTTGGTTTACGGTATAATTTCGAAGCCTTTTAAAAAATTTCGGCCCTTTAGTTTAAGAACCCCTGAAAAATGACCCCCATGCAGTGTCAACAAAACCGCTTAACCGGAACTTGCGTCCGGAACCACTGCCGTCTCTAAATTTGCCCTCTGTTTACCAGAAGAAGGATCGAAGAGGGAAGTCAGATCCTCTTCTTCCAACCAGGCCAGGGAGCGCAGAGGGAGCACCTGAATGCCCGGGCCGTTTCGGGCAATGCTCACTTCCACCCCGTAAACCGCGCTGAGGTTGTCCGGGTTGAGTACCGCCGGCGGCGGCCCGGCGGCAAAAACCTTTCCTTCCCGCAAAAGGATGAGCTGCTCCGAAAAGCGGGCCGCCAGGTTTAAATCGTGCAGAACCATGACGACGGTCATTTTGCCCTGCCGGGCCAGCTTTTGCAGGAAGCCCAGTACCTCCAGCTGGTGCTTGATATCCAGGTTGGAGGTAGGTTCGTCCAGGATAAGCACCTCCGGTTCCTGGGCCAGGGCGCGGGCAATCAGCACTTTTTGCTTTTCTCCGCCGCTTAATTCGTTTAAGTATTTCAAGGCGAATCCTTCAAGCTTCAAAAAGCGTAAAATCCTGGCCACAATTTCTCTGTCCCTGGCCCCTACCCCCCAGTTTAAATACAGTGCTGAAGCATGAATAAAAAATACCACGTCAATCCAACGATTAGGGGCATAAAGAAGAAAATTTCGTTGCAAATGGGGGTGGACAGTGCACGGGGCGATATGTAATAATAGGGTGGGATAAAATGAAGAGAGGACGGCGATATCCTTGCGTTCATGGAACCCACCCTTTTGGATTGGGGATCGTCTTTTTACAGCAGAGGATTTGGCGTTGATCGAAGAAACCGTCCGGCAGTTCAAAAACGGCTTAAGTCGCCGGGAGTTGTTCGCCACGATTTGCGAGAACCTGCCCTGGAAAGCACCGAACGGCAAATTGAAATTGGAAGCCTGCCGTTTATTCTTGGAACAGCTCGAGGCTTTAGGTTTAATTGAACTGCCCCCCAAGAAAAATCCGCCCCAAAGAAATGCAAAGGAGGTTGCGCCTTTACCCTGCATCCCCAGGGAAGGTCCGTTGAAACAGTATCTTCCGGTGACAGTTGATCCGGTCCCGCTTCAAGAACAACCTCTTTGGAACGCAACGATGGCGGCTTACCATCCGCTCGGTTACCGCCAACCCTTCGGCGCCCATCAGCGCTACTGGATCCATAGCCGGGCCGAAGGAAAGGTTCAGATCCTGGGCGCCCTGTTATTTGCCGCGGCGGCCAGAAAGGTGGCCGTCCGGGAAGCCTTTATCGGGTGGACGGCGACAGAACGCAACCGGTTCCGTTACCGCATCGTCAACAACAGCCGTTTTTTAATTCTGCCGGGAGTGCAAATCCCGCACCTGGCCAGCCATACTTTAGCGCTGGTCGCCCGGCGCATCCGGGCGGACTGGCAAAAACGGTACGGGTACGCCCCGGTGCTTTTCGAGACCTTTGTCACCCCGCCGCATCGGGGGACCTGCTACCGGGCGGCCAATTGGCAGTACATCGGTGAAACAGCCGGCCTGGGCAGAGAACCCCGGAAGCAAAAAAGTCGTCCGGTGATCAAGATGATGTTTGTTTACCCCTTGGTCCGGGAATGGCGCTCCGAGCTTTGCGCCCCGACGCCGGTGGCGGATGAGGAGGGTGAGTTTGATGCGTAACCCGGAGGCAATTAACGCAGCTACCTTACCCAATCGCATAAGTCCCTGGAAAACAATGGAGGAAGAACAGGCGGCCCGGCAGTCCGCCGCCGAGGCCCAGATCAACGCCTGGCGGGCGATCTTACCCGGCCTTTTGGAAAAGTTCGCCCGCTTAAAGGATCCCCGCCGGCCCGGGAGTATAAGGCATAAACTAACCGTACTCATGGTTTACGGTCTGCTTTTGTTCATCTATCAGTATCATTCCCGGCGCGAAGCCAACCGGGAACTTAGCTCCCCCGCTATTTTAGAAACGCTGCGGGCTGTCTTTCCCGAAGTGGACGGCACTCCGCACCTGGACACCCTGGCCCGGCTCTTAGAGAGGATCCCGGCCGAGCAAATCGAAAATATTTTAGGGATCACCGTCCGTAAGCTTTTACGCAAAAAGAAATTGCAGGCGCTTTTAGTCGAAAAGCATTATGTGGTCGCCGTTGACGGCACCCAAAAGTTTGCCCGGACCGCCTCCTTTGCACCGGAGGCCCTCCACCGCAAGAACAAAAACTATGTTTACCTCCTGGAGGCCGCTCTCGTGGGTCCGCAAGGGATCGTCATTCCACTTTTGGCTGAGTTCTGTGAAAATGACCCGGATCAGAATAAACAAGACTGCGAATTAAAGGCTTTTTATCGTTTAGCACCCCGACTCAAAGAACTGATGGGTAAACTCCCTCTTCTAATCGTGGCCGACGGTCTTTACCCGAACGGCCCGGTAATACAGATCTGCCGGCAGAACAACTGGGACTTTATGATCGTCCTGCCTTCAAACTGTCTTCAATCGGTCTGGGAGGACGCTTTCGGAATCCACAAACTGGAACCGGAGCAAACCCGGACGCATCAGTGGGGCGACCGGACCCAGAACTTCTGGTGGGCTAACGACATTGTTTACGTTTGGCGGGATGCCCAAAACCACCATCATCGCCTGGTGCTCCACGTGGTGGTTTGTAACGAAACCTGGGAAGAAAACGGATTAACCTGTCAGGCTACCTGGGCGTGGGTGTCGGGCACCCCGCTTACCCGGAAAAACGTAATCAACCGCTGCAACCGGGCGGCCCGTCACCGGTGGGGGATTGAAGAGAATTTCCTGATTGAAAAACGCCACGGATACAACTATGAACATCCATTTTCATATGACTGGAACGCCTTGAAAGGATGGCATGCCCTGATGCGGCTGGCCCACCTGATCAACATTCTTACCCTGCATACCGTGGCCTTATGGGAAACGGTGCAGACATTGGGCATGCGCGGCACCCTGCGGTTTTTATGGCAGACATTTACGGGCAACTGGCTCGACCTCTCCAGGTTGAGGAGACTCCGCGATAAACCGGCGCAACTTCGTCTGGTGATTTAAGCACGCGAGTTTCTAAACTAAAAAAATCACTTCGGGCGAGGGCCACCTCGCCTAATCCTGCTTGGGCCAATTCTGACCAGGTAATTCCATAAATATCCAGACCACTGCCAGGTTTACAGCAAAAAACATATTTTTGCCTGCGGACTATACTGCCGGGTGCCGGAAAAAGGGCTTAAGGGGCTTCATAAAATTATTCATGCGTCAGCACTGCCCTATACGACGACAACTTGGCGGAAACGGCCCAGGTGAGCTACGGCAGTACGGAATTCATCCGGGACGACCTGGTCAAAAGCACGGCTATGTTTATCGAAGTCGCCTCCGGCCAGACTATTTACCGGTATCACATCGAATTTCAAACCACCTACGATAAAAACATCGTCATCCGGATGTTCCGCTACGGTTCAACAGCTCTACGCCAAAAAAATGTACCTTTTGCTTCCCCTGCAGGTGTTCAAGATCCGCAAATATTTAAAGGCAAAAGGAAAGATGGACGCAGAAGCATACCGCAATCTCCTGCAAACAGCCGAAGAAGTCGTCAAAACCATCACCCTGGCCCTGGCGGAAGCAAAAATCACCCCCGAAGACGCCGGGGAAATGCACGCCATTATGCTCAAGATCATGGAATATCTGTACGGTAAATACGGTAATTACAGCAAAATCGACCGGGAGGTGAAGAACATGATTAAGACTTTCTACGACCCCGGGTTGGTGGAAAAAGGCAGCCGCTTAATCTTGCAAAAACTAATCAAGAAACGTTTCGGTGCGGTGCCTCAGGATATTGAAGAAAGAATTAACGCCCTGGAGCAGGCCCAGCTCGAAGCGCTGGCCGAAAAGATCCTGGAAATAACCACCGAAGAAGAACTGCGGCGGGCAATTCGCAACCCATACCCGCTTTGAACACAGCCTGGGAGTCATGCACCTGGCGTCCAGGGTAATGGATTCTTTGGATAAACGGCCGTTTATAAGGCAACGCTTCCCGGAAGACGAGTTTAAAAGGTTACGGCAGTTGGCGTGTTCTGAATACGTTCCGCAATTTTTCACCCACATTGCTTGAACTATATGCAACTGTCCATTTTATTGCCACTGCCTTAAAAGAAGCCTATGACAATGTATCTTAAAGAAAGAATAATTGGAGAAGTTTATAATGCGAGGAGGAATCGAAAATGCGAGAAATCTTACCCGGAATAAAGTTTTAGGTGAAGAGCGGGTCAAGGCGATCTTATGAAGCTACGATTTCTTGTTGACGAAGACTTGCCGCGTTCCACAGCCGGGGCACTCCCTGAAGCCGGATACGAGGCTTTAGATGTGTGGGATGTTGGCCTGCACGGTGCTAAAGATCGAGAGATTCCGGCTTATGCGTACCAGAACAAAATGACGATTATTACGGCGGACGTGGGCTTCGGAAGCTTGGCATATCTAAGTCCTGTCGAACATTCCGGACCTGTCCTTCTGCGGCTGCCTTCAGAACTTCCCGTAAAAACCGTCAATGAAATTCTTCTGAGGGCTTTACGTAACCTTTCTCCTGAAGAAATCACCGGTAGTATTATCGTGGTAGATCAGGACAAAATACGGATCCGGCTCCCCGGGGTTTCAAGATGAGCACCACCCACACCATTGCCCGGGCTACGGCATTAATCGCCGGGCTTACCTTGCTTTCCAAAATACTGGGCTTTCTGCGGGAAATGGCCCTGGCTTACGTCTTCGGGGCCAGCGCGGCCACCGACGCCTACCTGGTGGCGTACACCGTGCCGGGCGTGGTCTTTGCGGTGCTGGGCGGGGCGCTCACCGTGACGGCGGTACCCCTGTTCGCCTCCTTTGCGGCGGCGGGCAAAAAGGACGAGGCCTGGCGGCTTTTCGCCGTCTTCTCCACTTTGTTGGGCGCGGTCCTGCTGGCGGTGGTGCTGGCCGGCGTGCCCCTGGCGCGGCAGATCGTGTGGCTGGTGGCTCCGGGTCTGCCGGAAGGCACGGCCCGGCTGGCGGCAGCTTTGCTGGCGGTCATGCTGCCGGGGGTGCTGTTTCTGTCCCTGGGCAACCTTTTCTACGGCCTTTTAAACGCCAACGGCATTTTCGGGCCGCCGGCCCTGGGTCCGGTGGTCACCAACGTGTTTATCATTGCTTCCATTCTGGCCGGCCTGAGGTTTGGCATTGCGGCCGTGGCCGTGGGGACCCTGGCGGGTAATCTTGCCGCCCTGGTCCTGCAGCTGCCCTCCCTGCGGCGGGCGGGTTTTCCCTTTCGCCCCGCGCTGGAGTTCCGTCACCCGGGCTTAAAGCAGGCCTTTGGCCTGATGTTCCCGGTGATGATCGGCACGGGGGTTGGCCAGGTTTA
>JAIMBK010000093.1 GCA_023511535.1 Armatimonadota bacterium | reverse complement strand
AAGGTGGTGGCCATCGGCCCCGGCGCCCTGCGGCTGGTTTGCTACGTGAACGGCGCGGATAAGGTGGTGGGGGTGGAGAACGTGGAAAAGCAGAAGCCACGCGGCAAACCCTATATGCTGGCCCATCCCGAATTAAAAGAATTACCCTCCATTGGCCAGGGCGGGCCTGATACCGCACCGGAAGCGGAGAGGCTTGTCACCGTCAACCCGGATGTAATTTTCGTCGCCTCCCTGCTGGACGGGGCACAGGCGGACGAATTGCAGACCAAAACAAATATACCGGTAGTGGTACTGAACTACGGCACCGAGGTGCCCTTTGACGAAAAGGTATACGACTCCCTCCTGCTGATTGGCAAGATCACCGGCAACGAAAAAAGGGCACAGGAAGTGGTGGCCTACCTAAAGAACTGCCAGCAGGATTTGCAGGAGAGAACGAGGGATATTCCCGACGAGAAAAAGCCCAGAGTCTACGTGGGCGCCCTGAGCGCGAAGGGTGAGCACAGCATCGAAAGCACCGCGCCCAAATACGAACCCTTTATCGCTATTGGTGCCAGAAACGTGGTCGAAGAAATTAACGGTCGCGGAAGCGTAGTGATCGAAAAGAAAAAGCTCGCAGAAATGGGCCGTGCTCTTGGACGCATTGTGATGATCGAGAAGGAAAAGCTCCTGGCGTGGGACCCTGACATCATTCTCATTGATGAAGGCGGTTTAGAGTTGGTGCGGATTGATTACAAGAAAAACCCGCAGTTTTATCAGTCGCTGAAGGCGGTCAAAACAGGCCAGGTTTACGGCCAGATTCCCTTTAACTTCTATAACACCAACATCGGCACCGCCATTGCCGACGCCTATTACGCCGGAAAAGTGATTTTCCCCGAGCAATTTAAAGATCTCGACCCGGCCCAAAAGGCCGACGAGATTTACCAGTTCCTCCTGGGCAAACCTTTATACGAACAGATGGCGAAAGATTACGGCGGATTTAAAAAGCTGGATCTTGCTGTTCAGTAATTCTTGAGGAGTTCCCCGTGAAAACTGCCGTCCTCACCATAAATAATGAAAATGACGGCTGGAATTTGTCCGGGCGGGCTCTTAAGCGAGCCGGGCAAATTCCAGCCCGGCGGTAAAAGATGGCAGGGGAAAAGGAACGTTTAAGTATTATTATCTGGAACATCCGGCTCCCCCGCATCCTGGCGGCGATCACTGCCGGGGTGGGCCTTTCCGTGGCGGGTTGCGTGATGCAACACATGAAACTGCCTGTACGTGCGGGGGTGTGATGCCCTGGACAAAAGCCCGCTGCTGGACCTCAAACCGTATTCCGCCAGGATCGATTATGTTCCGGAGGCCCGGCTGTCCTGGTGTCAATAAGGCCAGAGAAAAAACCGTGGAATTTTTCTGACCTTTGAAAAACCGGGTGCAGGGATTGGGTGAAAGTATTTTTTCCGGTGGCTGAGTGATCCCCAGTTTTTAACAGAAGTAAGATTAATCCTTTGATTTCACTGTTTTTGCACCAGAATCATCCTTTGGTTTTAATCCCGCGGGACCAGGATTAACCCCAGAATTTAGTTAGAAGATAATCATAATGATTTCTGGTAATATTAAGGGATGATTATTGTTCCATGCAGAAAGCCGAGCCTTTACCCAAAGGGGTTGAAAACCCGGTTCGCAGAAAACTGGCGGGGAAAGACAAAAGAGTTGCCGGATTCCTCTCATTTTAAGACCTGGGGAACATTGTCCCGGCTTCGTTGAGTCGCCAACCTGTGCTTTTTGTGGTGAGCTGTTAGCGGTATCCGGGTGGGTTCATCCAGTTCTTTTCGCCGCTGACGGTGGTTATTCTGGCGATCAACCCGCTTATCAAGATACCGGACGGTGTCCTTTTTGCGCTGATCGCCGCGCCTGACCGGTGCTCTCAAGAAAGGGTGATTATTTTATGGCCATTAAAAGCTACCGGATTCTAAATCTCTTGCCGTGCGTGACCGGCGGTAAAAAACTGCGTGTTGTGGCTGCTTTTGATCAAGAGATCGGAGATCTTCTGCCTTACTGTAACGCGGTTTTGGAACGGGCAGCGTATGACCACGGCCGGGGCACGCTGACCACCCGCTGTTACGGCCGGCCGGTAATCTTAAGCTCTCGCCATGTGGTCATCGGTCAACTGACCGACCCCGGTCTGGCGGAGGAAATATTAGAAGCGCTGAAAGATTTTTTAAACCGGGTGCGGGAGCAGAAAGACAAGATTACTCCCGTTTATGAAGCCAAAATCGATCCTACCTGGCAGCAAATCTTTATTTTATTGCCGCGTACCAATTGCGCCGCTTGCGGGGAGCAAACCTGCGTGGCTTTTGCGTTAAAGCTCTGGAGCGGTGAGCAGTTGCCTGAAAACTGCCCACGATTGGAGCAACCAGAAATGGACAAAATTCGGGCCCTGCTCGATGAAATTCATGATCCCTTATTGCCCTGAGGTTGGATAGGATATTGGCCAGACAGATAACTGCTTAAGTTCCCTGCGTATAAGGGAGTAGGCCGGCACGGTTACAGCCTGGCAGCCCTGTTTAGGACTCTGGTGCGTAGCTAAACTCACCTCCTTGTGGTTATCGACAGCACGGGCATCCCGATCCGGGAAAGGCCATCTAAGAATGATCAGGATTTGGGCTCTGCCTGGGGCCACCGGACGGCTTCCGAGGAGGAAACCGAACTGTTCTATGGCTATAAATTCCATGCTGCGGTGCTGCTCACGGACATTGGCCCGCTGCCCTTGGCGGGCCGGCTCGCCCCGGCTTTCTTATCAACCATTTGTTGCCATCAGAAAAGGGCTATTTTGCAGGTTGCATTTTTTTGTGTCTTAACCTCTCATTTGGTATTGACAATAAGTCAAAAAGCATTTAAGATATGAGTGCAGACTAATATGAATGGTGGCTAATATGGAAGCAGACTAATATTAGTTTTGAATAGGAGATGATTTGTTTGTGGATGAAATCTATGTAGAGCACGTAGCTAAACTATTCAAAATTCTAGGAGATGCCAATCGTCTTCGTATTCTGGTTACCATTGGTAAGGATGAACGTTCTGTGTCTGAAATTATCGAGGTCACAAGCCTGTCCCAGACCCTCGTTTCTTTTCATCTAAGGGCTTTACGAGATGCTGGTGTTGTAACGGCAGAACGACAGGGTGCGTTCGTTTACTACCGGTTGACCAAGGTGGATTTGCTAGACTTAATTCGTGAATTTCAAGAGTATGCAAGTCAAGTAAAGATAATGATGGAAACTGAGAAAGCGGAATTTCCTTTCCCTTGTCCGCCAATGGGTAAGAAATTTTTTTGAAAAGGAGGTGCTGGTTAAATGCGGGTGTACGGACCAATGTGGAATGGTCCTTAGATAGTCTTCCCAATAATTTTTCTAATTATCTTTTGTGTCTCACCGAAAAGAATGAATTATATTAAGGAGGTCATGGATCAATGAAAGAACAAATGGGTATGATGGGTGGAATGAACCCCATGGAATTGATGCAGAAAATGTCCGGAATGGGAATGAAGATGATGGGACAGATGGGAGAAGGGTTTAATCCCATGGAAATGTGCAGGAAAATGACTGAATCCGTAACCAAGGCGGCAGAAATGGGAAGTTACGCGACGCAGCCCGCCGGCCAGCATCGCCAGGTCCTCGGCAATGGCCAGCCAACCAACCCTTCGCTCCGCCCCGCTAAAGCAACCGCACTCCACGTCAAGACCGCGCAGGGCGCTGACGACCAGAAGGCAGATAAACACTCCCAGCAGGGTGGAAATGGCCAGGGCTCCTCCCCTCACTTTGAATCCCGGCACCAGGTAAAGCCCGCCAGGAATTCGATCCAGGGTACGGTTGCCGCCGCCAGGCCCGCCACGAAATCGGGAAAAAGCTTATAATTGTAAATGGACGAAGCAAAATCAAGCGGGGCTAGAATTTTACCCCATCCGGCGTAAATAAACAGACCACCCATGATTAACCTGATTAGCAAATGCAAGTAATCGTTGCGTAAAATGCTCATTCTTACACCTCCCCTTTTTCTACCGGGTAGCCGGCTTCCTCCCAACCGGGGTAACCTTCCCCAAATACAAAAACGTTGCTGTACCCCCGGTCGATCAGTTCCTTGGCCAGTTCCACACTGAGATCGCATTCCCCGCCGTCGCAGTAAGTAACCAGCATGGCTGCTTGGCCGGGAATGGCAGGGCTTTTCTGTGCATTTTTTGTCCTCCTCTGGCTTAACGTCTCCAGCAAATCACGGGCTACCGTGCCATCGTCTGTCCGTCGGGTTTTTATCGGTTGGGAAAAAATTTCCTTTTGCTGAGACCCTTTTCCTGTGCTTAAGAAAGCGGGGGAAAGGCCATCCTTTCCCCCGCCTCTTCACCACAACTGACCGCGATAGTTAATTGCTTCCCTGTTGGGGGGCCGGCGAGCCGCTAAAAGCCGGACCGCCCAGCCCGCCGCCGTACATTCTCCCGTGGCGGAAAATATTCCAGGTATAGAAAAACCAAACGTTGTTTTTTATTTTCTTCTTGCAATTCTAATCAATAGTGATATATTATCAGTAGTGATTTAATAACCTTATGTGAAAGGAGCTGTTTTTTATGTGCACACATGGAGGAGGATTTCACCATGGGTTTCCCCACGGCTGCGGCTGTTTTGAGCACCAGCCGCGGCTGGAGGGCTTTATCGTCCCCTGCCTTTTGTTGCTGTTAAAGAAAAAGCCGGCGCACGGGTACGAGCTGGCGGAAAAGTTGGGCAGCCTCTCTTTTTTGGAAGCGGTGCCCGATCCGGGGGTGATTTACCGCCACCTGCGCCGCCTGGAGGAAGAGGGGATGGCGGCCTCGCGCCTGGACCCCGGCAGCGGCGGGCCGGCGCGCAAAGTTTACTCCCTCACTCCGGAAGGGGAGAGTTACCTGCAGGCCTGGGCCGTTCAGATTCGCCGGCGCAAGGACTCTTTAGAAGGTTTTTTAAAGGAGTTTGACCGGGTTTTTTCCTCCGGGAGCGGGGAGGAGGAGTGACTCCCGGCAGAAGCAAACCCCGGTTGAATTGATTAGAGCCGGGTTGTGTTCCTTTTGTTTTTCTCCTGCGCTGCGCGCGGGAGGGGAGTTCTTCCTGATCGGATGGCAAAGAAAGGGTTGTTCCCATGCTTTTCAACCTTGTTTTGGATCTCCTGGCCGCCGGAGCCCTGCTGTATTCTTTTCGTCGCGACCGGCAAAAAACCAAAAAGGCGCTTCAAGCAGCCGGGAATTCTTTTTTGAACATGCTGCCCGCCATGCTCGGGATCATCGGATTGATCGGAGTTATGCTGGCGCTTGTTCCGCAGGAAGTGATCGCGGGCCTTTTTGGGAGCAACAGCCCCTTCGGGATGCTGCTCATTTCTCTGGCCGGGGCGGTGACCTTGATTCCCGCCTTCATTGCCTTTCCCCTGGCGGCCTCTTTCTTGCAGGCCGGCGCCAGCATTACGGCGGTGGCCATTTTTATTACCACCCTGCTGATGGTGGGGATCGTCACTGCGCCTCTGGAAGTCAGTTTCTTCGGGAGGAAGTTTACCCTCTGGCGCAACGCCCTCGGTTTTGCGCTGGCGCTGGTCATCGGCGCCTTGATGGGGGTGATCCTGCAGTGAAGACGGTAAAAAAGTACGCCCTGTTTATGCTGGTGGCGGCGGTGGACATCTTTCTACGCTGGCATTACCCGGCAAAAGGGGTCGTGGCGATCAAAAGCTCCCTGGACTACCTGGGGGAAATGCTCCTTTTTCTTCCCCCCGTTTTTGTCCTGGTGGGCCTGCTGGATGTGTGGGTGCCCCGGCAGATCGTGGAAAGGAACGTGGGTCCGGAATCCGGCGCCCGCGGCGTGGCGCTCTCCATCCTGGTGGCCACGGCGGCGGCCGGTCCCCTTTACGTTGGTTTTCCGGTAGCCGCCGCGCTGCTTAAAAAAGGGTGCCGGCTGGCCAACGCGGTAATTTTCCTGGGCACCTGGGCGACGATTAAAATTCCCATGCTGATGATGGAGATTAAATTTATGGGGCTGCCCTTTTCTCTTTTGCGCCTGGCGCTGACCCTCCCGGCCGTGATCGGGACGGGTTACCTGCTGGAGATGATCCTGGGACCAAAAGGGGCCGAAGCAGTGGAGGAGCGTCGCTGAGATCAAAGCCGACACCCCCGCTTTTGTCCGGCATCCTTGTGATGCCCCCGAATGATATGATTTTGCTTTCCTGTTTACTTTTGCCGGCCAGCCGTCCTGGTCAGGATTTTTTTCGCCTCGCTGCGAAAAACCGCTTCAGGTTGTCCGGCACTGCCCCACCTTTTGACGGCTCAGGTTGGTTTGCCTTTGCCACCGTCTGGATGATTTCGTAGCCGTGCCTGGGCCGGGTGTAAAGCACCCGCAGGATAAAAAATTTGGAGAGGCTCATTTTGATGATCCCCAGGGCTTGAAAGGATGCGGGTCGGAGAAACATTACCTTGGTTTGGCGAAATATGCGAAAGATGGAAATTTATTAGGGGGGCGACGGCGCCAGGCACTTATTTGCTAAATAAATCCAGGCGGTTAAAAAAGGGTGACCGGTGCCTCCGGGTTTATAGATTTCACTGTCTTTGAACATATTCCCGGGGTGTGAAGACTGCAATGGCTGTTCTCCCGGAGAAATGTTTTTTGTTCCAGGTTACAATGACCGCGGCCCCGTACATTTCTGCTTCTCTTAAAAAGATGGCGTCGCCGACGGTCATTTTCTTCGTGATGTACGCCGTTAATTCGCTGAAGTAACCGGCGCTGCCCGTTGCTTCCCCCGGGCGTTCGAAAGGGTCAAGAATTTCAACGGGATAAACTTCCGGAAACGAATATAACCATTTTTCTTGCTCCTCGGCGGACAGATTAAAAGAAGCGATTCCGCAAATTTCTAAAAGTGTAAAGAACGGAAGGGCCGCTCTTATCCCCGCTTTATTTATTCTCTCCAGGAACTGTTTGTTCGCCTTGTGGTTGTTATCTCCGGGAAAAAAGCGGTCTAAAAGAAAAATATTGCTATCGAGAAAAACCATAAAAATCACCCTTGGCGGCCCTGTCCATTTCCTGCCAGGAAGAGAATCCTTTTACTTTTCCAGATATTTCGTCGTTCAATTGCCGCAGTTCTTCTTTTGTCATGGCAAGCAACTGCGGGTGTTTTTGGCCAATCTGCCTCCTGATTTTCTGGTAAAGCGAACTGCGGTTTTCCCCGCCGATAAGATCGCTTTCCTGGAACGGCTTGATGGTTGCGACGGGCTTGCCGTAACGGGTTACCACAATCAGATTCCCTGTTTCAGCAGCGCGAAGGATTTCGTTTGTTTTGTTCTTCAATTCCCGTGTGCTGACAAAATTAATGTCTGGCATGCCTCATTACCTCACTTCAGTTTTGCCGTCTTGTCTGTTTGTGTTGCTATGATTATAGTTACAATTTCCTTTCCTGTCAAGGGGGAGGGGGGGCTGGGAGAAATGATTGATTGCCATAGAAAGCCCCACCGGCTGTATCCCGGGACCTGTTCGTTCGTGTACCGGCAACGGTTATCCGGTGCTGTTTCCTCTTGAAGTAAAAAACCGGCGGTTCCTTTGCCGGAAATTCCCGCCGGTTTGTTATTTTCCGCTTTTTTAAACCGCTTTAATCCACCGTAACGATCTGACCGTCGGCGAGGTAGTCAACGCCGGCCCCCAGCCCCTGGGCCACGAACCGCAGGGGGACGAAGGTCCGCTCGTCTTTAATTTTGGCCGACGCCTCCAGGCTTGTTTTTTGGCTTCCGATCAGGGCTTCGGTTTTGCCGATGTAGATGGTGACGGTCCGGCCGTTAGTCGGATTGGTAATGACAACGGTACCGTTGTCAAAATATTGTACGTTGAGGCCGAGGGCCTCCGCCACCGCCCGCACCGGGACCAGCGTGCGGCCGTTTTCAATAAAGGGCGGGGCGTCGGGTTCTATTTTCTGGCCGCGAATGAAGATTTTAAGCCCGGGTATACCGGCTTTGACGTAGAGCTCGCCCAACTTTTGACGGTATTCCTTTTTTTCGGTTCCCGCCGCGTACACAGCTTTTTCCACGCTTTCCACGGCCTGCGCAAGGTTCCCTGCGGCTTCGTGCAAAATGCCCAGGTAGGCGTACACGGAGTGGCCCACGGTTTCTTTTTCCGCCAGCAACTGCTGCAGTTGTTCAATGGCCGTCGCGATGTCTCCCTTGGCCCGGTAGCTTATCGCCATCAGCACCAGCGCCGACTGGTTGGCGGGGTCTGCCGCCAGGATTTCTTTGCAGAGTTCAATGGCCCTGTCGTATTCGCCCAGGTTCCGGTAATATACGGCCAGCCGGTGCAGCAGCTTGGTGTTTCCTGGTTGTGCGCTCAGCATGGCTTCCAGTTTTTCAGTGAGTTTTTCCAGACCGGCCCGGTCATTTTTCCCCGGAAGTTCGTCTTCTGCCAGCCCGGCCTCAGTTTCTTCCTCCAGTTCCACTTCCAGGCGGATTTTTAACCCGTTGTCGTCAATGTTCCCCTTATTTAGGCGCTCATGCTCTCTCGTCCGCTCCCTTTTTTTATCTTTGTCCTCTTTTTCACTGTCTATTTCTTCGTCATTTTGTTCCGCGCTTTCCATGTCGTTATCCTGGTCAAGATCTATTTCGGTTACTTCCCTGAAAAAATTTTTGCTTTTTCTATCGTAGCGATCGGCCGCCCAGGCGGGGAAGACCGCCCCGCAAAGAAAAATTACCGCCAGCAGCAAAGTAAACCATTTTTGTAAGCCTCTTAGGTGCATTTTTTTACCCCCTTCAGAGAAATGGATTGGGTGGAAATATTGTACCACCTCTGTTACTAATAATTACGATCTAAAAAATCGTTTTTAAAGGAGTTCGTGTGAACGGTCAATAGTTTTGGATGAAAAATGGCCAATAATTTTGGACGATTTTTTCCAGTTAATTAACAAAGAGAT
>JAIMBK010000092.1 GCA_023511535.1 Armatimonadota bacterium | reverse complement strand
CGGTAAGGTCGATCAATTCTCCCAAAGCATTCACCAAAGTGTGTTTTTCCGGGAAATTTTCCCTGCCCATGATCTCCCTCTCCCCTTGTTTTCCTTAAATAAAATAACTCCTACCAACTTTTTTAAATTCTTTGGTAGGAGCTATTAGCCGCAAGGCAAATTGAGCGAGCCCCATCGCCCTGTTTTTTTGCCTATTTTAGCATAAAGCAGGAATAAGATCAATACCGATAAATACTCTGTTTGCCCCGGTTTGGGAATATGCTGTAAACCAAAGAAACGAGAAGGCCTTTAAGAGTTAGGTAAAATCTACCAAAAAGAGATCGACCGGAAGGCGTTTTGTCCCGTGGAGCCATCCAGACTTTATCCACTCCGGCGGCTCTGGTAAAACTACCCGGCTTAGCCACGTATAGATCGGCACCGGGGCTGCAGCCTTCCGTCCATCCCTTTTGAAATTGACTAATCGGAAAAGTTCTGTTAGGCTTGACTATATCAAGAACGTTTGGAGGGAACAGGAAAATGTTCGAGTGGTTGATTCTCGTTTATAAAGTACCGGCCGAACCTTCCCGCTACCGGGCGGCGATCTGGCGCAAAGTCAAGGCCAGCGGGGCGGTCTATCTGCAGAATTCCATTTGCATCCTGCCTTCCAACAGCGAGACGGAACGCCAGTTTCGTTATTTGCGCAAACAAATCATTGAGTTCGGCGGGGAAGGCTACATTTTTAAAGGCACAACCCTGGGTGATGAGCTGGATGCCCGGCTGGTGGAACTGTTCAAGCAGGCCAGGGAGGAAGAGTACGCCGAAATCATTGATCGCTGCGATGATTTCTTCCGGGAAATCGATGAGGAGACCGAAAACAGCCACTTTACCTATGCGGAACTGGAAGAAAACGAGGAAGACCTGGTCAAGCTGGAGCAATGGTTTAACAAAGTAAAACAGCGCGACTTTTTTGGCGCCGGCCTGGCCGGGAAGACCGCCGCGCTATTAACCGAGTGCCGAAAACGCCTGGACAGGTTTGCCGAGCAGGTTTTCCAATCCGAAGATAGTAACCACCCGGGGAATTTTAGCCGGCCCGGGGGGAAAGAATAACCCGTTGACCGCCGTCCGGCCGGGACCGGGACATTGGCCGGGAAATTTTTTATTTTTTAAGGCATTGACTTTAAAAATAACGGGTGTTAATATTTAATTAAACAACTGTTACAAGGAGTGAGGCTAAAATGGGGAAAGCTAATGAACAAAGGAAAGCGCCCGGCAATAATTCTTCCCGGGCGCTAAAATTTATTTTTTTATTGGGGATGGTCAGTCTTTTTGCGGACGTCACCTACGAAGGTGCCCGCAGCATCACCGGGCCCTTCCTCTCCGTGCTGGGCGCCAGCGCCACGGTCCTGGGCATAGTGACCGGCGCCGCTGAGTTTACCGGTTACGGCCTGCGCCTGGCTGCCGGGTACCTGGCCGACCGGACGGAAAAATACTGGCTTTTCACCCTTTTGGGATATACGGTCAACCTGCTGGCGGTTCCCGCCCTGGCCTTCGCCGGCCGCTGGGAATGGGCCGCTGTTCTGATTATCCTGGAACGCTTCGGAAAAGCCATCCGCACCCCGGCCCGGGACACCATGCTTTCCTACGCCACCACCGAAGTAGGCCGCGGCTGGGGATTCGCCATCCACGAAGCCATGGACCAGATCGGCGCCGTGTGCGGACCCCTGATTGTTGCTGCCGTTTTATATTTCCAGGGGACCTACCAGGCCGGTTTTGGAATTCTTTTCTTCCCGGCGGTTCTGGCCCTGTTGACGCTTTTCGCGGCCAAAATCCACTACCCGGCTCCCCGGGAACTGGAAGTCAAAAGAGAAAGAGACACAGAAGCGGCCGGCAGCGGTCAAAAAGGAAAGCTGCCGCCCGTTTTCTGGTGGTACACCATTTTCACGGCCTTTACCGTCGCCGGATACGCCCACTTCGCGCTCATCTCCTATCACCTGAAAGCGCAGGGAGTTGTCCCGGACGCCCGGATTCCCGTTCTTTTTGCCGTAGCCATGGGCGTCGACGCCCTGGTAGCCCTCATCACCGGCAAAATGTACGACCGCACGGGCCTCTCCCTGCTGGTAAGCGTTCCCCTTCTCTCCCTTCCCCTGCCCTTTTTAGTATTTTCCGGCAATCCTTCTTCAGCCCTGGCAGGCATCATTCTCTGGGGTGCCGTCATGGGCATTCAGGAAACGATCATGCGGGCGGCCATTGCCGATCTGACCCCCGTGACCAGCCGCGGTTTTGCCTACGGCATCTTCAACACCACGTACGGCCTGGCCTGGTTTGCCGGCAGCGCCCTGCTCGGTTTCTTTTACGATCTTTCCCCGGGTTACGTAATTGGCTTCGTCATTGCCACCCAATTGCTGGCCATCCCTTTTTTGCTGGTTGCGAAAAAAAACCAGGCTCCCGGGAAGGCTTCTTAAAATTTCCCACAACGAAAAGTAAGGAACATTCCCCCTGGCGGGCGCCCCTGTTTTCAAAATTTAAACTGATCTGCCTTTGGTGAGCAAACAGGATGATCTTGCATAAATCCGCCCCGGGTATATAATTAATAATAATAACAAGGGGTGGTAAATCTTGACATATACCGTGGGCATCCCCCGGGGCCTGGCCTACTACTATCTTTACCCTTTCGCGGAAGGTTTTTTGCGCGGCCTGGGCGCCCGGATAGTTGTTTCCCCGCCGACGGATGCCCGGATCCTGGCTTCCCTCACCTGCTGCCCCACCGACGAACCCTGCGTCTCCACCAAGCTTTTTTACGCCCACACGCAGTATTTATTGGAAAAAGGGGTGGACTACCTTTTTATCCCCGCGCTTTCCAGTGTCGAACCGGACAGTTATTGCTGCCCGAAACTAATCGGCGCCCCTTACATGGTCCAAAACGGCCTGGATATTCCGCCGGAGCGGCTTCTGGCGCCGGAAATCAACGAAAAAGAAAAACCCGGCCGCTGGCAGGAGGAACTGCAGCGGGTGGGTGAGCGCCTGGGGGCGGGGCGCAAAACAATTCAGCGGGCCATCCGGGCGGGGGTAAAGCAGCAGGAAGCCTTTTTACAGCTGACCCGGGAGGGCCGGGGCATGACCACGCCGGAAGTCATCGACCGGCTGGCCGGCCGGCCTCCGGCCAAAAGGCGGGTTTTCGACCCGGCGGCGCGGCGCGACCCACAGCAGGTCATCGGGGTAATGGGTCACCCGTACATCCTTTACGATTCCGTCGGCCACAACGTCGTGGCGCGCTTGAGCGAATACGGCCGGGTCATCACTGCCGAGATGGTTCCCCTGGAAGTCGGGCGCAAAGAGCTGGCCGGGATCTACGAGGGGGAGAAAATGTGGACTTACGAGGGCCGGCTGTTGGGCGCGGCGCTCCACCTGCTGCGGGAGCGCCTGGTCGACAAAATGGTTTTTGTGGAAGCCTTTGCCTGCGGCCCCTCTTCGATCATCGAACCTTACGTGGAAGAAGAGGCTGAACGCCAGGGAATCCCTTTTTTGCTGCTGACGGTAGACGAGCATACCGGTGAAGCGGGCCTGCTGACGCGGCTGGAAGCCTTTGTCGACACCGCCGCCGGGCGCACCGGAAGGCCGGCCGGGGAGCCGGCCCGGACGCCGTTTGTCCCCGGGCCGCGCCCCGCCGGGTTCAAAATCGGTGCCCCCTCAGTGGGTTGGGCGGAAAAAGCCCTGGCCACCGTCCTGGAAAGCTGCGGCGTGGAAATGGTGCCCACCCCGCCCGTGACCAGAAAAACGGTGGAGCTGGGCAAAGAACTGGCCCCGGAATTCATCTGCTATCCGATGATTGCCACGCTGGGGCAAATCGTGGAACTGCTCGAAGCCGGGGCGGACTTGATTGTGATGGTCGGCGGCAAGGGGCGCTGCCGCCTGGGCTGGTACGCCCAGCTTCAGGAATTGCTGCTCAAGCGCAGAGGCTACGACTTCCGGCTCGCCATCATCGATTCCCCGGTGCCCCTGTCCAGAAACTGGCGCAATTTTAAGCAAGCGGTAAAACTGATCACCAACAACTCCTCCTGGCGGAAAATAATCCGCAGCTTTTACCTGGGTTATTTAAAAATGAAGGCTCTGGACGAAGCCGAAAAACTGGTCCGCCGCAAGCGGGCTTACGAAAGCAAGCCGGGCGCGGCCCAAAGGGTCCGGCAAAAATTTCTCCGCCGCGTGCTGTCCGCCGGCAACGCGCGGGACATCACGCAGGCGAGCCGGGAATTTTTTGCTGAACTGGCCGCCCTGCCGGAAGAAAGGGTTACCCCTTTAAGGGTTCGGATCGTGGGTGAATTTTACGCGGTCATCGAAAATTTCGCGAACCAGAACATCGAGGAATTTCTGGCTTCCCGCCCCGGTTTGCGGGTGCAGGTGGAACGGGACATGACGGCCAGCGGGTGGTTCGACCTGCACGTCTTGCGCAAAAAGCCTTCCGTCAGGCGTTTCCAGGAAATAATCCGCACCGCCGCCCCCTACCTGCCTTTGTCCGTGGGCGGACACGGCCAGGAAAGCATCGGCGAAGTAATCCTGGCCAAAGAGGAAGGAGTGGACGGAATTATCCACCTTTTTCCCTTTACCTGCATGCCGGAAATCGTTTCGCAAAGCATCCTCATCCCGTTGTGCGAAAGGCTCGACCTGCCCCTCCTCTCCCTGGTGGTCAGCGAGCAAACGGGGACGGCCGGACTGCAGACCAGGCTGGAAGCGTTTTTAGAAGTTTTACTGGAAAGGGCGGGCAAGAAAATTCATTCTTCTGTGGGTGGTGATGAAAATGTTAAATCCCGCGGCTTTGAAAAATTTGGACTGCTTTCTGGGTATTGACGTGGGCAGCGTCAGCACGAAGCTGGCGGTAATCAACAGGGAGAAAAAACTCCTCTTTCATACTTACCTGCGTACGCACGGCGGCCCCGTGGAGGCCCTGCAAAAGGCCTTCCGGCAGCTGAAAGAAGAAATGGGTGATCTGCCCGTCCGGGCCGTTTGTACGACGGGTTCGGGGAGGCACCTGGCGGGCGCCATGATCGGAGCCGACGTGGTAAAAAATGAAATTACCGCGCACGCGGTGGCCGCCCGCGAAGTCAACCCGCGCGTCCGGACCGTGATCGATATCGGCGGACAGGACTCGAAAATAATTTTTATCAAAGACGGTGTTTCTACGGGATTTAACATGAACAGCGTCTGCGCCGCCGGAACGGGCTCTTTTTTGGATCACCAGGCCGCCCGGCTGAACATCCCCATCGAACGTTTCGGCGAAATGGCGCTCCGGTCGAAAAACCCCGTCAAGATCGCCGGTCGCTGCGGCGTTTTTGCGGAATCGGATTTAATCAGCAAGCAGCAAATGGGCTATAGCAAAGAGGACCTGATTGCCGGCCTGTGCCTGGCGCTGGCGCGCAATTACCTGGCCAGCGTGGCCAGGGGCAAAAAAATCCACCCGGTCGTTCTCTTCCAGGGAGGAGTGGCGGCCAACGCCGGTATGCGGGCGGCCTTTGCCAAACTGCTGGGGATGCCGGTGGTCGTTCCCCCTCACTTTCAGGTGATGGGGGCGCTGGGGGCGGCGCTGCTGGCCCGCACCCACTGGCTGCAAACCGGCGGGGCCAGTCTCTTTCGCGGCCTGCCGGCCATTGCCGAATTCCGTTACACCCCCCGCAGCTTTCTCTGCGGTGAATGCGCAAACGACTGCGAAATCAGCGAACTGTACATCAACGACCGGCTGGCCGGCCGCTGGGGAAGCAGGTGCGGGAAGTGGGACAACCTGTCCCGTTCCTCCGAACACAAAAAAGAAGAGCGCGAGCAGTTCGCCCTGCTGGATTACGTGTCCTGAACCGGTACGGATACCACGCTGCCCGGCACTCCCTGGATAAATTCGATGGATCTCAACCCGGCGAGCCTGTTCCAGACGACTTTGCGCCGGCCTGGGAAGTCCGGACAGCCAGCCGGCCCATCCGGCTGACCAGGTAGGTCAGGACAACCGCCAGCAGAAAACGTCCGCCCAGGATAATCCAGGGATCGGCCCCAAGAGCGATAAACAAGGCCGTATCTTCAACAATGGCGTGGCAGGCGGAAAGAAAAAGATTCACCAGCAAGAGATCCCGCCAGGAAATTTGCCCGCTCCGGGCGGCCTCAATGATCACCCCCGCGCCGTAAGCAATGCCGAAAATGAGCCCCACCACCAGGGGAAAGGTGGCCTGGCGGGATAGGCCGAAAAAGCGCAGGGCGGGCGCGACAAAAACGGTGATCCGGTCCAAAATGTGCAAATCCCGGCCAATTTCCAGGACCAGCATAACCGGGATAATAATTCCGGCCATCATCCAGATATTATGTAAACTTCCGTGCAGGGCTTCGCCGGCAAAAGCTTCCCACTGCAATTTTTTGGTCCTCCCCCGAAAAATAGCATCTGCCATTGTTTCCCATCGGGCTGGAATTGTCGGCTCGCCCCGATGGTCTAACTATTTGCTACAGGTTAATCATGAAATATTTGCCAAAATGACGTCTTTTCTTTCTTCCGAAAGGAAATAAAACATGGGTGGTAGCTAATAGCCTCATCCTCTAACCAGTCTTGTCCTTAACCTGCTTTTGAAGCCGTCACACTTCACAGGAGCAAGTTCAAAAGGGCGCCGCACAAAAAAGACAGGCCCAGGCGGAAACCGCCCATGGCCAGAGCGTTGACCCCCGTGCGGCCGGAAACCGCCGACTCCACCAGGAGGTTGTGCGAAATCAGCAGCATGATGGCCAGAATGGTAATTTCCCGGGAGGACAAATGAAGGGAGGTAATCGCGCCGATCGCGGCGTAAAGGTTTAACACGTTACCCAAAACCAGGGGTACGGCCGCCTCTCCCGACAGGCCGAAAAGGTGCATCAACGGCGCACAGGCCTTGATAATCCAGTCCAAAACAGGAGTATACTTGAAAAAAGTAACCGCCAGATAAACCGGGATGACGATCTTGGTCATCTCCCACAGGGTAAACAACCCTTTGTGCAGTCCGCGCTTGAAAGTTTCCGCAGAAAGCATCGGATCTCCTCCGTCGACACAATACTAAAAACATTCTCCGCCAAAACTGCCTTTCCTGCCGCCGGTTGACCTGGAAATTAAAACATAGTCGCAGTTTCTTCACTGGTGCTTTCCTGCTCACGGAAGGGCATCGCCGCTCCTTTCAACCCGCCGGACAGGAAACGGCAAAAACAGCCGGGCGAATTAATTGCTTTTCCCTAACCGGCCACCTGGGGGTATAAATAAGTAGCGACGGCTGTGCTGATGATGCCGGCGGCGAGGAGCACCCCCACGTCCAGCGCCCAGTTGGAAAGCTGCCCGGTGACCAGGGCGCCGCGTAAAAAGTCGACCATGTAGCTTAAGGGGTTCACCGCGGCCACCACCTTTAACCAGGCCGGCATGATCGAAACGGGGTAAAGGGCGTTGGAAGCAAAAAACAGCGGCATGGTGAGGAGCTGGCCGACGCCCATAAAGCGCTCCCGGGTCTTCACCAGCGCGGCGATGATCATGGAAAGGGTGGCAAAAAACACCGCCCCCAGGGTGACCACGAAAGCGGCGCCCAGCAGGCCCGGGAAATGCCACCGCAGCGGGATGCCGATGAAAGCGGCCAGCAAAAAGATGATCGCCACCTGGCTGAGCGCCCGCACCCCCGCCGCCAGGGCTTTGCCCAGCACCAGGGCCAGGCGCGGCACCGGCATGGCCAGAAACTTTTGCAGAATCCCCATATCTTTCTCCCAGATAATCGAGATTCCAAAGAAAATGGCGATAAACATCACCGACTGGGAAAGAATTCCCGGCGTCAGAAAGGCCTGGTAGGACACGCCTTCCGGCTGAAAAGCCCGCACCTGGCCGAACGTCTGGCCGAAAATGACCAGCCACAGCACCGGTTGAATGGAGCGGGTCAACAATTCGGTAGGGTCATGGCGTAACTTGCGCACTTCCATTTCCGTGATGGCCAGGATGCCGGTCAGCGTCTCCCGGAAGACCTTCCCGGGCGAGCTAGCCGAGGCGGCGGCTGAGGCGGCGGACCTGCTTGAGTTCACGATAATTCCCTCCTGTGCTGAGCCGGTTTCCCGTGTAGTGCGCAAACACTTCATCCAGGGAGGCGGCGGGGTCGCCCATGCTTTCCTTGAGCCGGGCCGGCGTCCCGGCAACCACCATCTCTCCCCGGTCGAGGATCCCCACCCGCCGGCAAACGGCTTCCGCCTCCTCCATGTAATGGGTGGTCAGGAAAATGGCCATCCGGTATTTTTGCTGCAAATCCAGGAGTCTTTCCCAGACCCCTTTCCGCGCCACCGGGTCCAGGCCCACTGTCGGTTCATCCAGAAAAAGGACGCGGGGTTCATGCAGCATGGCCTGAGCAATCTCCAGCCGCCGCACCATTCCCCCGGAATACTGGCGAACCAGCCGGGGCGCCGCGTCCGCCAGTTCCATGAAGGCCAGCAGCTCCCGGATCCGGTGTTCTCGCTCACTTTTTTTCAAGCCCAGGATTTTCGCGAAAATTAATAAATTCTCGTAACCAGTCAACGAGCCGTCGACCGAAAGGGCCTGGGGCACGTAGCCGATGCACTGCCGGACCCGGCCGGCCTGCCGGTGCACGTCGTAACCGCAAACTTTCGCTTCCCCGCCGTCCGGCGGCAAAAGAGTGGTCAGCATCTTCACGATGGTTGTTTTTCCGGCTCCGTTGGGCCCCAAAAGGCCGAAGACCTCTCCGGCGTCCACGGTAAAAGAAACGCCCTTGACGACCGCGATAGATCCGAACGAGCGCCTGAGGTCCCGGACTTCAATAACCGCCTCCGGGTGCGCTTCCATCCGCTCTTTCATTTGTCCCGCCTCCATCTGTTCCGGCTGCGCTTTTCCGATGCGCCCCGCCTTTCGTTCCGCCCCCCGTTTCCGGCCGCGCGCTCTCCCTGGTCAGCAAAGTGTACAGTTGCCGCCTTTCCTGGTAAAAAAATTTTATTGTAAACTTATTTTATATTAACATATCCTTATTAACAAATTTTTTTTCGGCGAACTGTACGCGGTAAAATAAAACGGATGAATTTCGGCCAATAAAAATGGATGATTTTTACCATCTCCTCTCAACCAGCA
>JAIMBK010000091.1 GCA_023511535.1 Armatimonadota bacterium | reverse complement strand
ATACAAGCCGATCTACGCACGCGCGGGCGAGCTTGGGATTTCCAAAGACGACCTCTATCTGCTGGCGCAAGAGCGATTGGCCCTCAAGAAACCGATCCGATCCCTGAAGGAACTGACGCAGCGCGATCTTCAGCGGCTTCACCATGTTATGATCTATGAAGTCAAGAAGTCCGGGAACAAGCCATGAAATCTGGTGGTTGTCAGGCAGAGGGATGAAATCCAGGTCAACACCGCTTCCGGCCTGCAGGAACGGCGTGCTCTTTGATAACTCGTTGAATGATAAGCGCTTTCGGATTGACATCCGGATGGAGAACGGTTATGAAAAGGGTTGCACATGGGGAGCCAAATTTAATCCGCTGAACTTCACCGGTTCTTGTTTAACGCAAAACCCCGTTGGGGGTGACGCCAACGGGGTTTTGTCGTTTCATCCTTTCCACGCCGACTTCTACGGGTAAATGCAAGCAGAACCGAAAGCTGCTACACCTCGTCCAGGTGTCCAGCGTCTTCCATCCGGCCCAGAAAACTCCGTGGATCGGCCTCGGCCGTCAAGTGCACATCCGGGTTTTCGAGCGAAACATACGGCATGTCCGGAAAGGTCATTTGGGCCGGGGTGGTCTTGCCCGATTGTCGCGGTCCCAGGATGGTCACCACAGGATACTTTGCGGCGGATTGAACCGGTTCTTTGGTGATGTCTCGAATGATCATGATGGTATAACAAACCCTGTTTGTGCAAAAAGCAAGTCAACCTTCTGATTTGCACAAAAAATGTCTGACCACACCATCAAAAAAAAGACTGGCCCGCCCTGGGGCTCTTCGGCTTCGGGGAGGACGTCAGCGGTCCCGCGTGGACGGTCAACGGCAAAAACGGCGCCTGGTGGCGGGAGCAGGAGGTCAGGCAGGGCATCGGCCTTTCCAAAACCAAAAACACCGACTTCCAGCGCACCATCATCGGCGTCTGCGCCGCCGGTAAAGATCCCCGGAACTTCGGGGGCCTGAACCTGGTGGAAATCGTCAAAAACACCATGCTGCCCAGCGGCCACTTCGCCGACTCCGTTGCGGACAATAAAACCGGCCTGCCCGTGGGGGAAGACCTGGTGAACGCCCACATCTTCGGGATCATCGCCCTGCACGTCGCCGGGGAGCCCATCCCCAACCGGGACAAGTGCCTGGAGTGGCTGGAAAGGCAGCAGCACAAAGACGGCGGGTTCACCTGGGACGTCAAATACTTTGAAGACCCGAAAGACTACGAACTGGTGGAGTCGGACGTGGACATGACCGCGGCGGCCCTGATGGCCTTCGCCATCCTCGGCGAAAACGAAACCAACCCGGCGGTGGCCCGGGCCGTTGATTTCCTGAGAAAGAAACAACTGGACAACGGCGGCTTTTATTCCTGGGGAACGGAAAATCCGGAAAGCTGCGCCTGGGTGATCCAGGCCCTGACCCTTTTGGGACAGGACCCGATGGGACCCGGGTGGACAAAGCCCTCCGGGGGCAACCCGGTCAGCGCCATGCTGCGGTTTCAGCTGCCGGACGGTAGTTTCACCCACGTGCTCAGGGAAGAGGAAAACCTTCCCATTTACGACAGCGGCATCTCCACCTACGAAGCATTGTACGCCCTGGCGGACGCGTACAACAAAAAGTCGGCCTACGACCTGCTGCACGAAAAATACAGGCCCGAGGCGGAGAAAAATCTGTTCAGCGATTACAAGCCGGGGCAGTTCGGCTTTCCGGAGACCATGGAGCTGGTCTACGACTACGTCCTGTCCGGGTACGCCGACGGCACTTTCCGGCCGGAGGCGCCGGTGACCAGGGCGGAATTCGCCAGGTACCTGGTGTACGGCCTGGGGCTGAAAAAGGAAACGCAGGCCCGCAGGGGGTCGGACAGGTTCCGGGATGTAGCGCCGGGGCACTGGGCCGACGGGTGCATAGGGGTGTGTGCCGGGCGGGGTTACGTCGGCGGCACCGCCGAGGGCGTCTATTCGCCGGAGGAAAACATAACGGGCGAGCAGCTCATGGCCATCCTGGTGAGGGCGGCCGGTCTGGAAAAGGAAGCGGAAGCCCTGCGGGAGGAGGGAAAAGGGTGGGCCGACGGGCACATCAAGGCGGCGGAAAAGCTCGGTTTGGTTTACCCGGGCTTTGACCCGCAAAAGCCCGCCACCAGAGCGCAGTGCTCCTGGTCCGTAGCAAAACTCAGAAAAATGATAAAGTAGCGTTAAAATCGAATAACCGACTAACTGCAGGGGTTCCGTGGAATTTCCGGATGAAAAGGGAACCGGGTGCGAATCCCGGGCGGTCCGGCCACTGTGAGCGGGGAGCGACTTTCCAGGATGCCACTGTCCGGCTGCCGGGCGGCCGGCGCGCAGAGCGCGCTGCCGCCGGCAACCGGGCGGGAAGGCGGAGGGGAGCGAAGATCCGCAAGCCAGGAGACCTGCCCCGGCAGTACTGCTCAAAGCCTTCCGAGGAAAGGCGGGAAGCTCGGGACAGCGGTACCGTTCGGCCTTCGTGGAAACTCACGACGCTGCGTCGAGATGGAAATGTCGCGAAAAACCCCCGGCTTTTTCGGAAAGCCGGGGGTTTTTGCATGGGCTTTCGCGGGCCGGCAAAAAGGTTTGGACACGGTTAAAAATCAGGACGGGAAGGTGATCTGCGTGGAAAAGAAAGAGAATGAAATCACGATGACCGAAGACGAACTGACCGAAAAGGAGAAAAAGCTGCTGGAATTCATCCGGAGCACCGGGTACGGGGAGATCAGTTTAATCATTCAGGAATACCAGCCGGTAAAGGTGGAGCAGGTAATAAAAAAAATCAAACTTTAGCTGGTTGGCTAACCGGAAAACCGGAGGCGCTTACCCGCGGGGGAGGAGCCTTTTTTAAAAATCGCTTACAGGAGGGAATTCTTCAGGATTTCGGACCTTTTCGACGGCTTTGAGAAGGCTGGCGGGCATACGAATTGTTGTGCGGATTTGTTCCACCTGATTGACCTCCCAATAGTCCAGGACCAGGGGAATTGCCCCGGCATTGCTCCCGGAACAGGGTTCCCCCGGTCGGCAATTTTCCTCGTTGCCTGCGGGCAAAGTGGTTATGCCTCGAAATTTTTTTTTTACCCCGGGAACCTTTCCGGAACCTTTCCCGTCTATACTTAACAAGAAGAAATAGCCCTTTGGAGGCCGGGTATTATTCTTGTGTTTGGCCTTGCCGGGTTTGTGCTTTACCAGCAGAGTAAAATCAGGAAGGACGATGAAGGTGATGATTAAACCCAAAATCGCAGCCTTAATTTTTGGTGTTGTGCTGGTGTTCATTTTGGGCACCTGTGGCGAGAGCGAAAGCCCCCGGCCGCTGTGGGCCGCTGCCGGCCAAAGCCACCCTGACGCAAGCAATGCGGGAGAAGCGGGAAAAGAAGCCCTGCCCGGATTAAAGGAAAAATTATGGCAGGCCGCCGAAGCCAAAGAAAGAAACGAAGTCATTGCTTCTTTCCAGAGCCTGCCGGGCCCGGACGCCGAAGCCGCGCAGGTTTTGCTGGATTATTTAAAAGAAAAGGAGCGCACTGACGCCTGGAACATCCGCGCTGCGCTGACAGCACCCCTTACGCTTACGGCCAGCCGGTTTCCTATAAGCTTTTAGCTGCCGGCAATGCCGGCGCCGCCGGCCCTGAACTTCACACTACCGAACCTGTTCCCGGGGAAGTCAAAAAGTGGGCGGCGGCCAACAGCCGGCAGCCTTTTACGGGCTCCTTTACTTCCGGGCCGTGGCGCTACCTCTTCATTGCGGCCGGCGAAAAACCCACCGCCGGTTACAAGATAGAAATTGTCAACATCCGTGACGACGGCCGGGGTAAGCTTACCGTGCACTACCGGGTCACCGGCCCGCCGCCCGGCCGGATGGCGGCCCAGGTAATCACCTGCCCTTACGTGCTGGCCCGCATCCCGGCAGGCGGCGCGGCGCCGGAGTTTTTGTCCTTTGCTGAGCTAAAGGAATAGCTGCAAAAACATCATAAAAAAGATTCGGATAACGCCAGCAGTTCGCCCAGGGCAATCTTGAGGGCCGGGAAAAAGGACGTACCGGCTACATTTTCTTGAAACTCTTTTAACCGGCGCTGATCAATGGCGCGGATCTGATCGGGCAGAGCACGGGTTATCTTTCCGTGTAAAACCATTTCCGGACGGAAGGAAGCCGGCCGGGCGCTTGAAGAAAGAGGTACCACAACCACCGTG
This sequence comes from Armatimonadota bacterium, assembly GCA_023511535.1. Classification (GTDB taxonomy): domain Bacteria; phylum Bacillota; class Desulfotomaculia; order Desulfotomaculales; family Nap2-2B; genus JAIMBK01. Next base: position 5,249 of record JAIMBK010000091.1, on the reverse strand, counting down.
GAAAGGTAGTTAAAGGGTTCATCGGAAACAACTACCGCATAATGAGGTCCGCGCAGGACGTGGCCCGTGCCTTCCAGGCTAACCCGGTAGATGTCTCCCGGGCGCGGTATTTCCCCGGACATTACAGTTCACCTCTCTCGGCCCGGGCCATTTTTTCTGCATAATCGGCAAGGTCTGTTTCGGCCAGGGAAGTTAAATCCTCCTCGCCGGCCAGCCGGCGACATTCTTCCGCCAGTTTTTGGCGTCTTTGTTCTCTGACAAACTGTTCGACAGCGCGCCGGATAAAGTCGCTTACGGTAGGGAATTCTTCAGGATTCCGCACCTTTTCGACGGCTTTGAGAAGACTGGCCGGCATGCGAATTGTTGTGCGAATTTGTTCCACCTGATTGACCTCCCAATAGTCGGTTAACATTACATATATTCTAGCATACCAAAACGATGTTGGAAAGAGCTTTCCTTTATTCCCTTGCCCCGGGAATTAAAGGGACACCATACTGAATTATCGTTTACTGGAGTTGAAAGCGGGGGTTAAAGTAGGTTATCTCTGGCTGGTGAAAAGCCCTTATGGAAAGGATTTCCGGGACCGGGGAGAGATGACTGCCCGGTTGTTTTTAATTCAGTATGGTGTCCCCAGAATTAAGCCCTGCAAATGAAACAGCGGAACAGGCCCGGCGAACATCACCGACGCCATGATCATAATCGGCCCATTAGATTGTTTAGATCTTCACGGCGGTTCCGTAGACCAGGATTTCGGCGGCGCCGGCGGTGACCGTGGAAGTAGCGAACCTTACCCCGACCACGGCGTTGGCGCCCAGCCTTTCTGCTTCCGCCACCATCTTCTGCAGCGCTTCCCGGCGGGCGTCGGCGATCATTTTTCCGTAAGTGCCCACCTCCCCGCCGATGAGCTTTTTCAACCCGGCGAGGATGTCCCTGCCCAGGTGCACCGCCTTGATGCTCGAACCCTGCACCAGCCCTATAACCTCGTATTCTTTGTTGATGTCCAGAGTGGTTAAGAGCATGTCACGCATCTCCTTTCAAAGTATTTAAAGCGCCTCGCGGCGGGAGAAAACCAGCAGGGCCAGGAAATAGAAGACCGCCGCCAGAACAAAAGAAGCAAGGATAAAGGGCCAGGGGAAAACCCCTTCCTGAAAAAACCGGGCGCCGGCCATGTGAAAGAGAATGTTCAAGGTGTTGCTTTTCAAGAAGCAGGGGGTAAGTACGGAGCAGACCGTTGCGCTGAAGCCCCCGAGAGCCGCCGGCAGGGCGCCCGGCGAAAACGATGAAAAGAAGGCTGTGGCCGCGAAAATGAGCACGGCGCCGGCAAAAGAAGGAACGGCCGAGGCCAGCTGGGTTCCCCAGGCGAAGTGGTAGCCGGCCAGCCGCGCAGCGGTCAGCATAACCAGGGTGGAAACAAAGATAACAACGGCCAGGGAAATAATTGCGGCGGCAAACTTATTGCCCAAAATTCCGGCCCTGCTGAGGGGCCTGGCCAGCAGGAAAAGGGCGGTTTTACGTTTGTACTCGCTGGCTACGGCGCCCATTCCCAGGATGATGGCCAGCACGCCCCCGGCCTGGGGGAGGTTCTTGCCGGCCCACTGCGACCAGAGGTAATAATCGAAATCCCGGCGCATGCGCTCGATTTCTTTGAGGATTTCCCCGGGCATGGCCACGGAGATGCCGGAACGCGGGGCGCTTAAGGCGTCGGAAGGAACCGGGGCAAGGGTTAGCGAAACCACCAGGGGGTAGAGAAGAGGAATCCCGATCGCCAGCAGGCAAAAGACAACCAGGCCCCAGATGAGCTTTCCCCTTGCTTCCAGGAACTCTTTTTTAAACATTTCTTTTCTTCCCCTCCGTGAAGTACTCGAAAAAGACCTGCTCCAGGTTCTGGTCGATGACTTCCAGGACGAAAAGCGGGTGCTTCTTTAACTCCTCCAAAACCCCGCTTAAGTTTTCGTTGACGGTCAAAAAGAAGCTGTCCCTTACCCGCTCTACTTTCGCCACGCCGGGAAGCGCTCCCAGGTTTTCCGGCGGTTCCTTTTGGAAAACCACCCTCACTTTCTTTTCCGTGGTCTTGATTTCCTCCAGGGATTTCACGGCCAGCAGTTTTCCCTCCTTAATTATCCCCACCCGGTCGGCAATCCGTTCCACTTCGTTTAAGCGGTGCGAGGAAAGGAAAATAGTTTGCTTTGCGTCCTTGTTTTCCAGCAAAAGGCTTAGAAACTGCTGCTGCCGGACGGGATCGCACCTGCTGGTGGGATCGTCCAGGATCAGCAGCGCCGGACGGGGGGCCAGGGCCAGGATGATCTCCAGCTCCTGCCGCATGCCGGCGGAAAAAGTGGCGATCTTCTGCCGCGGGGGGATGGCGAACCGCTCCAGGGATGTCCTGACGAATTCGTCATCCCAGGAAGGATAGTAGGGTCTGATGACGTCGATCAACTGGGCGGGAGTCAAATAAGGGTAAAGGATGTTATCTTCAGTAACGTACCCTATTTTTTGCTTTACCGCGATATTATCAACGGGGTTTTCGCCAAAAATCCTGACGATCCCGGAAGACGGCCGGAGCAGTCCCGTAAGCAGTTTGCCGGTGGTGGTTTTCCCCGCCCCGTTGGGCCCCAGAAAGCCGAAAATTTCCCCTTCTTCGATCGCGAGGTCCAGTGGCCCCAGAGTCCAGCCGGAACGGTAATTTTTAGTTACTCTTTCCAGGTAAATGGACATGGGTTTTCCTGCACCTTACCTTTCTACCTTACCTTTCTGATTTTGTTGCTGTTTTATAGCTGTTTCAATTGCCTGGACCAGTATTTCCGGCTGCTGCGAGCCAATCAGCAGCCGCCTGCCGTCGGCCAGTTCCAGCTCAACACCCCGGTTGCCGCTCACGGTATACGCCCAGCCGTTTTTGTTCCAGCGAATCCCCCAGCCCCAGTGTTCGGAAATTGCGTCGTACGTACGAACCCTGTAATTTTTTAGATTTTCGAATGGTATTGTTCGGCGGAGGAGTGGAAAATAACGGATCTGAATTCCTTCGGGGTCGACCACGGTTATTAATTTAGTTATGTAAAGGAGAAAAGGAACGCCGATGGCGATCAGAAGCGTAAGGGGACCAGAAATTGCCAGTTCAGTGTCCGACATTGGCCTGTCACCCCAGGGAACACCCAGAACGAGCTGCTTGATCATTCCGTAACCGAAAAGGCTGGCCAGTAACAGAGAAAAAGGAAATAAGGCAATCCAGAGCCAGGTTTGCCGGAACTGCTGAACCTCCCTATAAATTACGTCTGAATGAAGGGATTTCTTAATCATGCGCTCATCTCCCGGTTACTTCTTTTCTTCTAATTCCTGCAGAAATATTTCCTTCAGGTCGTCCTTTTCTATCCCCAGAAAGCGCGCCTCCGCCAGCAGTTCCCTGATTTTCCTTTTGAGCTCTTCCTCTTTTTGGACCTTGTTTAGTTTGGCTGCCGCCGGCGCAATAAAGGTTCCGCTTCCCCGGCGGGTCGTGATGATCCCTTCTCTTTCCAGTTCCTGATACGCCCTGACTACCGTATTGGGGTTAATCAGGAGTTCTAAGGCCAGCTGCCGGACCGGGGGGAGTTGCTCGCCTTCCTGGAGAATGCCGGTGAGCACGGCTTTTTTGATTTGCTCCGCAATCTGGACGTAAAGCGGGATGCCGGTATAGGGATTGACAAACAGTTTCAAGCTCAAAAATGCTCCTTACCTATGTCATTGTACTAATATTATAACACATTATTTCTTTTGTCAATAAAATAAAAAAACCTGGTTTCGCAACAAAAGAATCTCGCTTAACCAGGCTTGCTTTTTAAGGCAATCGTGAATAAGTGTTCCCGGTCGCTTTAAACTGGACTGAAGTAAGCTCTGCAGTCAAATTATTTCAGACTGGAAAAATTTTATAGTAACTGCAGGAAAATCGTGTTTTGTGGCGAATATATCAAGTAGAGGACAACTGAGTGCCTTACTTTTATACCGCTCATAATTAATCCGGAAAATAAGGGTGTTGCCCTGGGGCAACGCGCTAAATGGGCGGTTGACTGACGGACTGACTTTGTCAGTCCAATTTAATTTGACTCGACTGGTCCAGAATAAAGTGATCAGTAACACGGATAATGCTCGGCCAGAATAAAATCGTAAAAAATCATGGTTGCCATGAGGATGGTTTTGCCTGTTCCCATACCCAGGGCAAAGAGCCAGTTGGGGTAGGCAAGCCCCTGCAGTTCGCTATCCAGGGCCTCCAGGAGGGCTTTCTTTTGCTTGATTTCTTCCAGTTGCTCCGCTGTTAAAGACAAGACATCCATTGGCGTGCCTTCCGGAAATAAAAGCCGCCGGTAAAGTTCTTTGATGGTAGGGTTGCCTTGGATTTCTTTAAGGTAGACGTAAAGTTCAAAAGCATCCACCTGCGGTGGGCGCAAAAAGTTAACCTCCCGAATATGGCGTAAGATGTTCTGGGTCTCGGGGAATACCTTTTTAAAAAAGTCACCCTTGTAAAACCGCTCGTTCTCTTCCTGCCGCAAGCGTTTCCCAACAAATTCAGCGCATGTATACCCCCGGCACTGCTCAAAAGCCTGCCATAGTTGGTCTAGAAAAGAAATTGTGCTCATCATACCACCTCAACCTTCGCTTGCCGGGTAAGCAGCATAAAATCGTGCTTAGTAACCCGTTGTGTGCCAAGCACAAACCAGGCCCAGGGTTTAGAAGGGTCCCGTTCCTGGAAAGCATTCAGTTTCGCCCTTAACTCAGCGCTCAAAACAACGGGATTTTCGGTATAGATGCTGACGGAATCCACCTCGAAGACGTAAGAATACTTTTCAGGATGCCTTACCAGCGGGTGATGTTTTTGCACGGGGGGTGATTTTACCCTGGCGTGGGCTACCACGCCCGTCGCAGTGGCATAAAAACAAATCCAGTCGCCCGGCTTAACTTTTCGCCCCGGGGATTTTTCGCTGACCGCGTAAATCCCTGCGCCAAGTAGTTTTTTGATACATTCTTCCGCAGTCTGATTATCATCAGAAGCTACTGGAGTGAGGTAATACTGAACGTCAACGCCTTCGGGCTCCAGTGAAGGTTCGTAAGTAGTTTCTGCCTGCGGCTGTTGTACGCCTTCGCCGGCAGTGCGGATCTCTTTCGCCACCAGGCCAGCCATCAGTTCAATCAGGGAATCTACTACAGGCCCCGTTGGACGGAGAACAGTTAAAACTGCCTCGTGTTCCATTTCATAATCGGCTATAAGTTCAGCTAGTGTAAGC
>JAIMBK010000090.1 GCA_023511535.1 Armatimonadota bacterium | reverse complement strand
GGGCTTAAGGGACGCCATGGAAATCGACATCGTCAACGCGGCGGTCAACCTGGTCCTGGACGAAGACGGGGCCACCTGCCGGGACGTGCGGATCGTCATGGGTTCCGTAGCGCCGGCGCCGCTGCGGGCCAGGCAGGCGGAAAGCGCGCTGGCCGGCCGCCGGCTGAACGCTGCCGCCATCGAGGAAGCGGCCCGGATCGCCGCCGGGGAAGCCAAACCTATCTCCGACCTGCGGGCCTCCGCGGAATACCGCCGGGAAGTGACGGCGGCCGTGGTGAAAAGGGCGCTCCAACAGGCCTTCTCCGCGCTGACCGCCGGGCCAAACAAAGGGGGGTTATGCTCGTGAAACAATTAATTGAGCTGCAGGTCAACGGGGAAACATATGCCGTGCCGGTCACTCCCTGCGACCTGCTGGTGGACGTCCTGCGCAAAAAGCTGGGCTTAACGGGCACCAAAAAAGGGTGCGGCCAGGGCGACTGCGGAGCCTGCACGGTGCTCGTCGACGGCGAGCCGGTCCTTTCCTGCCTGACCCTGGCCATCGCCTGCCGGGGGAAAAAGATCACAACCATCGAAGGGCTGGCGGAAAACGGGCGTCTCCACCCCATTCAGCAGTCCTTTGTGGATCACGGGGCGATCCAGTGCGGCTTCTGCACCCCCGGCATGATTTTGTCCGCCAAGGCGCTCCTGGACCGCAACCCGGCCCCTACAGAAGAGGAAATCAAACGCGGGCTGGCCGGAAACCTGTGCCGCTGCACGGGGTATAAAAAGATCGTGGAGGCGGTCGGCGCCGCGGCCCGCGCCCTGGCCGCCGGTAACCTTGCCGGTCCGCCTCCTGAAGAGCCCGCCGCCGGGGAACCCGCCGGGGCACTGCCCGCCAACGGGGAGGTGAAATCATGATCGATCGCGATCTTGACCGGAACTTTACAGCGGTAGGCAAAAGCGTCCCCCGCAAGGACGCCGCTTTAAAGGCCCGGGGGGAGGCCAAATATACCGACGACCTGACACTGCCCGGGATGCTTTACGGCAAAATCAAGCGCAGCCCCTACGCCCACGCGCTCATCAAAAACATCGACTGCAGCCGGGCGCTGGCGCTCCCGGGGGTGCAGGCGGTGATCACCGGCCAGGAGGCCCCCATTCCTTACGGGATCGTGCCCAGAACCTGACGGAATACGCCCTGGCCGTAGGCAAGGTGCGCTACAGCGGGGAAGGCGTGGCCGCCGTGGCCGCCGTCGAAGAAGAAACCGCCGAAGAAGCCCTGGAGCTGATTACGGTGGAGTACGAACCCCTGCCGGTCCTGCTGGACCCCCTGGAAGCCATGGCGCGGGACGACGTGCGCATCCACGAAAACGTCCCGTACAATCTCATGTACGAAGGCAACCAGGAGTTCGGCGACCCGGACGGGGCCCTGGCCCGGTCGGCCTACGTGCTGGAAAAGGAGTTTAAGACTTCCTACGTCAACCACGCTTTTCTGGAGCCCCACGCGGCCCTTGCCGCTTTCAGCCCGAACGGGGAACTGACCCTCTACGCCAGCACCCAGATCCCCCACTACCTCCACCGCACCCTTTCCCTGGTGCTGCAGATGCCCATGCACAAAATCAGGGTTTCCGTGCCCACGGTGGGCGGGGGCTTCGGGGGTAAAGGCGAGGTGTCCTCAGCGGAACTGTGCGCCGCCCTGCTGGCCCGCAAAACCGGCCGCCCGGTGAAGGTGACCTACGAGCGCAGCGAGGTTTTCGCCCAGCATAAAGGGCGGCACCCCTGCCTGATCAAAATGAAAATCGGCGTGGATAAAGATGGCCTCATCCAGGCGGTGGATTTCGACAACATCCTGGACGGAGGAGCCTACGCGGGCTGGGGAATCGTGGTCCTTTTCTACACCGCGGCGATGATCCACCTGCCCTACAAGGTGCCCAACGCCCGCTTCCGGGGCCGCCGGGTCTTCACCAACAAACCCACCACCGGGGCCATGCGCGGCCTGGGCGGGGTGCAGCCCCGCTTCGCCATGGAAAGCATGCTGGACGAACTGGCCGGCCTGGCGGGGATCAGCCCATATGAAATCAGAATGCGCAACGCCGTGGAATCGGGGTACACCACCAAAAGCAACGTGTACGTGCCCCATTCGGAATTTAAGAAATGCCTGCAGACGGCGGTGGAAAAGTCGGGGTACCTGGAAAAGCACGGCAAGCTTCCCTTCGGCCGGGGGATCGGCCTGGCCGGCGGCTACTATATCTCCGGTACCGCCTACACCCTGTACATGTCCTACAAGCCGCACTCTTCCGCAATGATCCGGGTGGACACCGAGGCCGGGGTGACCCTGTACTGCGGCGCCACCGACATCGGGCAGGGCTCCGACACGGTGATGGCCCAGATGGCCGCCGAAGCGCTGGGCGTAAAATACGAGGACGTGCACGTGGTCTCCGGGGACACCACCCTGGCCCCCTTTGATCTGGGCAGCTTCGCCAGCCGGGTGACCTACGGAACGGGCCAGGCGATCAAAATGGCGGCCGCCGAAATCAACAAAAAGCTGTTCGCCATCGCCGCCGCGGAACTGGGCGTCCGGGCCGAGCACCTGACGGCCAAAGATTACCGGATCTTCTCCCGCTTTGAACCGAAAAAGGCCCTGGACTGGCACCAGGCGGTGGAAAAGTACATTGACGCCCAGGGGCCGCTGGTTGGCGTAGGTCACTACACCCCGCCCCGGACGGGCGGCAAATTCCAGGGCGGCAAAATCGGCCAGTCACCCACCTTCGGCTTTTCGGCCCAGGTCACCGAGGTGGAAGTGGACCTGGAGACCGGCCGGGTCAAAGTGCTGAAAGTGACCGAGGCGGGGGACTGCGGGCAGGCCATCAACCCCATGAGCGTGGAGGGCCAGGTGGAGGGCTCGATCCTGATGGGGATGGGCCAGGCGCTCTACGAAGAAATCAAGGTCGCTCCCGACGGGAAAATTTTAAACCCCAACCTGCACGACTACAAGATCCCCACCGCGATGGAGCTGCCGGCAATCGACTCCACCATCGTGGAAAGCTACGACCCCACCGCCCCCTTCGGGGCCAAGGAATCGGGGGAGGGACCCATCCAGCCGGTGATCCCGGCCATCGCCAACGCCGTGGCCGACGCCATCGGCGTGCGGTTCACCGACCTGCCCATCACCCCCGAAAAGGTGCTGCGGGCGCTAAAAGAGAAGCAGCGGGGGTGAGCACCCCGGCGTCCACCGTTCTTAGATTGATTTACACACAGGAACCAGAAGCGGGATGAAAAGCGGCAGGCCCCCGCACCGGGGGTCTTTTGCCCTTTAAAAGGGAAAATTTTACTCAAAACTTTTTACATGCCGGTTGACACCCATTTTTGCCGTCACTGGGGACGGTAGATGCTCCAGTTATTGTTCCTGCGGATACCCCGGAGGTCTGGTCCAACTTACATTTAACTTTTCGAAATCATTATCGAAAGAACAGACCCTCTCCTGGTTTACCCGGGCCAGTGCTGCGAGGAAGGCATCTGCAAAATCGACGTTTTTTTCCGCCATGTCTTGCAAAGCCTGGATGACCAGACCGGAGTTTTCGGTTTGAACACCGTCCGCGCTAAGAAAAGAAATCAACGTATCGGCAATCGCCCTTTTCGTGAATTTATAAAAAGAAGACAGAACCCAGACGATTTCAGCGACCACCAGGTGGGATAGCCGCAGGCAGACTTCTCCATTCTCGGCACGGACCATCAGCTCCAGCGCCTGGGCGGCCATTTCCGGCGGATCACCGGTAATGAAGCGTAAGACAACGTTGGCGTCGACCAAATCATTATTTTTCTTTCCTCTTACCCAGGATTTGCCGGGCAAGCCCGGCAGCTACTTCTGCCCGCACTTTTTCTTTGCCGGGGTATTTTCTTGTCGCCGGTAAAGAGGCATAGAGCTCCGTTAAACGCCTGCGCTTAAAAGTCCTCATCTTAACCTCACCTTCGGGGCTTACGGTGAAAAGAAGTTCGTCCCCCGGTTGGAGGTCAAGCATGCGGCGGACGGCTACCGGTATGGTTACCTGGCCCTTACCTGTTAATCGCGCTCTTAACATACGAGCACCTCCTTACCATTTTGAATATATCTTACATTAGCTTCCGTCAAGGCGATCCTGACCTAAGAAAAGGCGGGCACTTTGGATCAGGAAACCAGGGATTTTTATTGACCTCGATTGTTATGTGGGTTATAATGTTGATTAAAATACACATCAGTTCAGGGGGTTGATCTACTCCCATGCGTACCATCCAAATAACCATTGATGATTCGCTGCTGGCAGAGGTAGACCGGGCGGTAAAACAGCTTCGCACAACCCGGTCTGCTTTCGTCCGGGATTCTCTCCAGCTTGCCCTCAAAAAACAAAAGACTCTCTACTTAGAGCGCAAGCACCGGGAAGGTTACGCCAAAAAACCCGTTGAGCCAGGCGAATTTGATCTCTGGGAATCCGAGCAGGAGTGGGAAAACATATGAAACGCGGGGAGGTAAGATGGTACTCTTTTAAGCCCCCGGATAAAAGGCGCCCCGTTTTAATTTTGACTCGCAACTCCGCCCTTTCCTTCCTCAACGAGGTCACCATTGCTCCGGTAACTTCTAACATCCGGCACATCCCTTCCGAAATCGTCATTGGCCCGGAAGAGGGGATGCCTTCTCTGTGTGCGGTAAATTTCGATCACATTCAAACGGTTGCCAGGGCTAAACTGGGAGAATTAATTACCACCCTCCCCCCTGAAAAAATGGCGGAAGCAGGTTCGGCCATCTGTTTTGCTTTGGGAGTTGATTACCCCGAAACCTGGTAAACGGCCACCATGGCCCGGCCCAGGGAGAGGCCGCCGTCGCCCGGCAGGACCTAAAAAACTTTATCCAGTTCAATCGTCAGACCCGGTAAAACCTTTGAAGTTAAAACCGGTTCACGGCCCCGGGCATAAACGGCGGGAGAAGCTTCCTCGCCAGCTTCCAGGTCAAATATTTCGATCACCTGCGCCGCGGTATTCACCAGCCAGAGCTCCCGTACCCCGCTCCGGGCGTAGAGCTTTTTCTTGATGGTCCGGTCCCGCATGCCGGTAGAAGGGGAAAGAATTTCCACGATCAAATCAGGCGGTCCCTGGATATTTTCTTCCGTGACAAGGTGGGCGCGCTCGCTGGAGATGAACATAATATCCGGCTGGACTACGTCGTAAGGGGTAAGAACCACATCCAGGGGAGCGTAGAAAACCTCCCCCAGCTTTCTTTCGGCGACAAAGCTACGCAGACGATCCGCTATCCTGGCGGCCACCCGCTGGTGAATAACGCTCGGCGAAGGAACCAAATAAAAATCCCCCCCGATTAACTCCACCCGTTTATCTTCCGGCAGGAGGCAGTAGTCCTCGTAATTAAACAAAAGGTGTTCTTTCCCTTCAGAGAACCTGCTCATCAGGATCACCTCTGGTTACATTATATAGTCCGTTTTTTGGGGGCGTCAAGTTAGCGCCAGTTCCCAAATAAGTAATCTGCAAGTACCTGTTGAACCGGGCGAATTTAATCTCCGGGGATACCACAACTGCTTAACGATCCTAAAATTCATCAGAAAAGTAATCGGAATCAATCTTCTTTATATCGTACGAGGTAACCTTGCTAACCCCGACATCGTTATCAATCATCAATTTGGCAAGCATTTCCCCATCGATAAGGACAATTTTCTTCTCAATTCTTAATACGTATTCTTTAGCGTCAGAAGAAAACTGAGAAGTCGTGATCAGGATGCCCTTCTTTGCCCTCTGGCCTTCAAGACTGCCGGCAAAAGCCTGAACAACCGGCCGGCCGACAGTCCCTTCCCATCTTTTAGCCTGGACGTAAATGACGTCCAACCCCAATTTATCTTCTTTAATTATCCCGTCAATCCCTCCATCGCCGCTGCGTCCGATTGCCTGCCCCGCATCGTGCATAGATCCGCCATAACCCATTTTTACCAGCAATTCGATAACAAGTCTTTCAAAAAACTTTGGGGAGCAATTTTTTATCCGCTCCAAAAGTTCTTGAGCCAGGTTTCTTCTTAATTCCTGGTAGACTGCTTCCAGAATTTCTTCGGGAGTCTGGGATAATTTTAATTCATCCTCATCTTCCTGGTGGTTTTTTGGTGTAGTTTTGATAAACTCCTGAAATTCAGGATATTTCCTGAGGAACCTGATATTGATTTCTGGTGGGTTGTCCTTTAATACCTCGACTCCGCGCTGAGTTATGCAAAATGCCGCCCGGCCTGTGCTTTCCAGCAAGCCAGCCTTTTTTAAGTACGTCCTTGCCCAACCAACCCGGTTATCAAATTTTGCCTGCCTGCCGCTGGGAAGTAGTTCTTCGCGTTCTTCCCTGGTAAGTTTAAAATGGAGGGCCAGGCTTTCAATAGCTTCACTGAGGCTATGGGTTTTTCCGTCACCCGCAATTTTCAGCAACGGAAGCATTATCCTTTGAAAATCTGGAATGGCCATAATTCTTCGCCTCTCAAATTTATTTTCTCATCCCAATCACCAGGTCCCGGAAAATGCACTTGAGACTATCTTTTCCCGATGTTTCAATCCTCACGTCTCTATGCTATTTTAATAGATTCAAAAATTTCCACGATATTTCCATCGGGGTCAAGACAACGGAAGTACTTTTGGCCATGCTCGTTGTCTTTAACGGACTGAAGAATTTTAACCCCGAATCTACGAACGTTTTCCCAGGTTGCCTCTAAAGTTCCTGCAATTGCTCCTAATAGACCTCCCGTCATGGAAGCGATTGTATCTGTGTCTGCACCCTGGGAAAATGCTGCCTCTAATATCCCGTGCAGGGGATCGGCAGCATACCTGGAAGCCAAAAAGATCGCTGCTCCTGCTGTCACCGTTCCTGCTCCATTAATTTTCTTATCAAAACAGCCAAGCCGTTCAAGTGTTTCCCGGTCAACAGGTAACGCCCCCTGCTTTATCGCTTCCCGCCCGATCTCGAGAAGTTTTACCATTTCGTTAACAGTTTCTTGCCATAGCAATGAGTAGGTATCCCTGATGTATTTTTTCGCCGTCTGACCCCAGGATGGAAATTCACTTTCAACGGAAGGCAGCATACTCCATACATCAACGGAGGATAACAGCTGCTCCAGCAACTCCCCGTATTTAAGAGTGGATTTTTCTCGAAAGGCCAGCCACAAAGCGTATGCGTAGGCTAATGCGCCGACCAAAGCGCGCGGGTGACCGTGGGTACAGATACCGTTAACAACGACCTCCCTGGCGATTATCGAAAACTCTCTTTGGGCTGACTGATAAACCACATGGGGCAGGATCCTCATGGCTACCCCATTGCCGCCGGCATCAAAATATTTTTTAATGTCCATCGGCTTAAGAGCCCCAGACCAGGGTTCCTTTCCCGCCAGCCAGGCTTCAGCGGCACGCCTGGTGGCTTCTCCGCCTCCTCTTTCACACAAAAACCAAAAAGGCAGCTCAACAAAGGTAAAATGCTTAACCCATTGCTTTCCTTCCACCAGGAGGCTTCTGGCCGTTGCTAAAATTAACTGCGTATCATCGCTATATTCTCCGGCCTTAATCTCCTCATCATATGGAGAGTAACGTCCACCAGATTTGCGAACCCAGGGATGAAATTGCACGCCGTCTTTTCCGAAGAGAGAATCAGTCGAGCCGACCCGGCTGGCCCGGAATTCGTAAGGCCACCCGAGGGCATCCCCAATCGCCGCTCCTAAAAAAGCGCCTTTGGCTTTTTCAATGCAGGAAGGGAAGAACTTTACGTGGTTACCTTCTTTTTCAATCATCGATATTTCCTGAAAATGGTTTCTCAATTGGTCGAACACCTCGCCTTATCATTGAACTTAAACTCCGTTCGTTATAAAAATCAGGAGCAATAATAAAATTAAAAGTATCGGGGTCAACGTCTGAATATTTCAATCTTGCTCTTTCATTCTTTGCTTGCGACTCATCTTTTACAGCAATGGCAAGCACATCTTCTATTTTTATTTTATCGGGAACCAGCACTTCTGCCTGATCATCAGTAGGACAACACGGTAGGTGCGCTGCACCACGTTTCTGTCTACTTCCGGGGGGATGGTCGCCAAACAAAGCCTGAAAAGCTTTGAACCCTTCTCCGATGTAACGTCCGGATCCCCTGGCAGCATTTACTGGCGAAAATTTTGTTCCTTCAAGCCACAGGTAATCCGGCTTAATTAACAGGATTACCCAATCAGGAAATATTATCTCCTCGCTGCGCTTTTTGGCAAAATACCATACATTCGGGTATTCTATTGAGCAGCTGATATGGTCTGGATAATTATCCAGTCTTAAAAGATCAGTAGGATTGAATATAGCCCGCTCATCTGATGCAAGGTGCTTCGTGGCAAGAATACCTTGCCTGCCGGAAGCAATATGGAGCAAATTTCGAGTCGGAGTGAAGTGGCAAATACGAGTTATTCCTCGTCTCAGCGCTTCTCTTTTTATTTCCGCAATCATCGGGATACCCTTTCGTAAAGGTTGGCATCGTCCGGAAGAAGATTTGTCGGCTCACCGGAATAAGTAATGATTAACCTGGTTTTTGCCCGCGTAACGCCGACATAAAGCAATTTTCCATCCTGGCGCGTTGCTTCGTCCCAACCAAATGCTTCGATTTCTTTTGGATCAGGAAGTGTTTCTCGATCGCAAAACGGTAAAATCACAGCATCAAACTCCAGACCTTTGGCGGAATGATATGTTCCGTAACGGATTCCTGGACCAGCCTGCCAGGTTGTCATATCTCGATGAAGCCGGATTGCCGTTCGAGGAAGACGGCTTTTGATTGTTTTCTCCGCCGCCCGGTCTCTGGTAAGAATTGCCACACTCTGAGTTTTTGCCATTTGAATTGCCTGGTTAATTGCCAATTCAATCTCAGCCTCTTTCGATGAACAATGCACTAGAGTGGGCAACGGGCCATCTGCTGTTGGGGTGACGGGTTCGACCAAATCAGCCGTCCCGGTAAAATACGGCATCCGTGAAATTGCCAGACCTAGCTGCGCTATCTGCTTTGTGTTTCGGTAGTTCTCCTTAAACTCCCATATCTTCCGGACAGCCAACCCCGCAGATCTCCACGACATCCGCCGTCCGTATATTTGTTGAGCGACATCTCCAAAAAATGTTAACGAACCATTCGGAGAGATGGCTTTGACCAACGACCGGATCATTTCCGGCGAAAAGTCCTGCCCTTCATCTATCACTACATGCTTATATAAACGTGGAGTATTGTCCTGGTTAAATTCATCACTAACTGCCGTCGCCAGATCATCCCAATCATAGCTCCAACCGGCAGCAGATCTTAATTCCTTATATTTTTCATATATCTCAAAGACCACCTTGCGAAATTTTTTATGAAAACGCGCTGCACCTCTCCCAACCCGCTCGGCATCTTCATACCCGGCACAGGTAGAAATACCATGCTGGGCCAGCCACCTGAATTCTTCCGAAAAAAGCTCCACCGGATACGAAAATAGAGGGTGTTCTCTATAATTTTTGGAAACCTCCAGGATTGCCTGCTGGATTAGTTCGACTCTTTGCCTCGGATTACTGCAAATATCATTATACGACATTTTTCCTCGATGGCCTAAATATCCTCGCGCAAAAGTGTGGTAGGTTTCAACTGTTACATTATCCAATGCCCGTTCCTGAAGATGCTTCAGATAAGTTACCAACGCTCTATTAAATGTCACCAGTAAAGTTTTTCCATGATGATCGGTCGACGGGTCAGCAAGATATGCCGAGCGGAGAATAGCCAAGGTAGTTTTTCCACTACCGGCAGTACCGAGCACAACATGATGCCCCTCAGCAGGCAAACAAAGAACTTCTCGCTGGCGTCCTATGGGCGTTGGAAGCAAACCAGAACCTCTTTTCTACTTTTTTCGGTTATATGTCACAGTATCTTACCAACCCAAATCTTAGAATAGGCTACATACTATAAATACGACATTACTCATTAGCTTGTGCTGGTATAAACAACTAGACTGACTTGAACCGGGTCGTTTTACTTCTCTCTTTTTATCCATAGTTAATGTCCACGGTAATAACT
>JAIMBK010000089.1 GCA_023511535.1 Armatimonadota bacterium | reverse complement strand
GTGATGGTTTTATTTTCCCCGGGGGCCAGTGAAACGGTAAAATCCCCGGGCATGTAGAGATCTTCTTCGGCGTCCAGCCCCCTTTCCCGTTCCCGTAAATAAAACATCCCGTAGAACCAGTCCGCTTTTTGCTCGTACTTTCCGTCGCTGCAGGCCAGATTCAGGGCCGGAGCACCGCGGTCCGCCAGGATGGCAACACCGTGCGCCGCCTCCCGCTGGCTGAAGGCCGCCTGGCCTTTTTTCGCCGTCCCGTGGAAATCCCGGCAATTCACGAGGGGAATCAGCCGGAGGCGGGCCGGCTGATTCCCGTTCTGAACCCGGTAAAGAACAACGGTAGTATTCTCCCCGTAAATCATAAATACCTTCTTCTGGAGAAAAATGTCGGCAAAAGAATAGGTAAAGGTAGGGAAAAAACCAAGGTTCACCTGCTGCAAATGGACGAAGCCAGATTCAGTTACCCCCCATACCGTCTGGTTGGTGGCCAGGTTATAAACTTTTCCGGCGGTTTCCAGGCGCTCGTCCAGCTTGGCCAGCAGCACAAACCTTTGGACGGGCGGACTCAGGGAGGCTACCAGCAATCCGTGGTATTTGCGCGTGTTGGCGCCGATAATCGTGGCGGAGGCATATCCGCCCAGGCCGTTGGTGACCAGCCACTCATATTCAATTCCCCGCTCAAAACTGGGCCATTCACCCTTCCCGAAACGCAAAGACGGTTTCTTCCTTTCCTTCAGACGACTGAATTGCCAAAGCAATCGCTCCCATTAGGCCGGAGCGCGGGCCGAGGCCGGCCGGGGCAAGCTGCACCCGTCGGCGGAGGGCTTGCAGCGCCCTCTTGTTTATTTCTTCTTCCATCGCATCCCACAGAGGCTTTCCCGCCTGCATCGCCCCGCCGCCCAGGAGAATCAAGGCCGGGTTCAATAAATTAATGACGCCGGCCAGGCCAAGCCCCAGCCATTTGCCCGTTTCGGCCAAAATGGCCAGGGCCTCCCGGTCGCCGGCCGCCGCGGCCCGGGATACGCTTACGGCGCTAATTTGATCTTTGCCGCCGGCGGCCTGCAATATTCCCTGCCCGCGGCCTTTTTCGACCATTTCCCGGGCCCGGCGGGCCATCGCCGAACCCGAGGCCACCGCCTCCAGACAGCCCCGGTTGCCGCAATTACACAGGGGACCGTCCGGGTCGACGGTCATGTGGCCCACTTCCCCCGCGCCAAAGGAAGCGCCGGAGTATAGTTTTCCCCCCAAAATAAAGCCGCTGCCAATACCCGTGCTCACCGTTACGTAAACCAGGTCGGCCACGCCCTGCCCGGCACCGAAAACGTGTTCGCCCAGGGCGGCCAGGTTTGCGTCGTTGGCAACAACCACCGGCAGCCCGAGGGCTTCTTCCAGGAGTTCCTTCAGCGGGACATCCCGCCAGCCCAGGTTGGACGCCTGGTGAACGATCCCTTTTTTGGAATCTGTGGGGCCCGGAGCGCCAATTCCCAAAAAGGCGGGGCGGACGTTGACCCCGGATTGCCCGCTGACTTGTTCCACCGTCTGAACAATCCGCCGGAGCACGTGCTGTGTTCCGCCGCCGGCTTCGGTGGGTATTTTCACTTCCGCCAGGATTTTGCCCCGGGCATTGGCCAGTGCCGTGTAAATTTTCGTCCCGCCCAGATCCACCCCAAGGAATAAAGGTTCCGGCATCCGGCACACTCCTTCGAAAATAGGGATTAGGGGTTAGGAATTAGGAATTGGGGGTAAATACTTATAATTATTTTCCTCTTTTGATGGAGAGGACGCAAGTCATCATGAGCATCTCTTGAAGCCCTAATTCTTAATTCCCAATTCCAATCCCTAATCCTCTAATTCTTAATCCCCAATTCCCAATTCCTGAAATATTTATATACTGCTTCCGCTGCAGAACGGTTCATGCCCTTCACTTTCGCCAGTTCTTCCACGGACGCCTGCCGGATTGCCGCCAGCGAAGGAAAGGCTTTCAGCAGGGCGCGCCGGCGGCCGGGGCCGATCCCGTCGATTTCGTCCAGGAGGGAGCCCAGGTTTCGCTTTGTTCTCAATTTCCGGTGATAGGCGACGGCAAAACGGTGGGCCTCGTCCCTTAAGTTTTGCAGCAAATGCAGGACGGGGGAATCGCCCGGCAGGCGCAAAGGTTCGTCTGTTCCTTCCAGAAAAATACTTTCTTCTTTTTTGGCCAGACTACACACGGGGAGGTGGGCATAACCGAGCTCGTTGAGTACTTCCCGGGCGGCCGAAAGCTGGCCCTTGCCGCCGTCGACCATAACCAGGTCGGGCAAACGGAAAAACTTACCTTCTCTGGTGCTCAACCGGCCCTGGTCGATTAATTTTTGCTCTTCCTGCGCGCGCAAAAACCTCCGGCGGATTGCTTCCTGCAGACAGGCGTAGTCGTTGGGGCCTTCCACCGCGCGGATTTTAAAGCGCCGGTACTGATCCGGGCACAGCCGGCCTTTTTCCATTACCGCCAGGGAGGCGACGTTCTCCGCCCCCTGGATATTGGAAACGTCGAAACATTCCATGCGCTCCGGCGCCTTCGGCAATCCCAGGGTTTCCGCCAGGCCGGCCAGGACTTTTTCCCCGGCCGGTTTGCCCGCCCGCGCCAGTTCCGCTTCCTTTAAGGAAAGCCGGGCGTTTTCCCAGGCCATCGCCACCATTTTCTTTTTTTCTCCGCGCGCGGGGACCCGTAAACCGACCCGGCCGCCCCGCTTTTGCGCCAGCCAGCTGGCAATGACTTCTTTTTCCCCGGCCACCAGTCCGGAAACCAGAATTTCTTCGGGCACGAATTCCGCCTGGTGATAATATTGTTTGAGGAAGGCCGTGAGGACCTCGGCGGCGTCCATCCCTTCCGGGTTGGGCAGGTAAAAAGTTTCCCGGCCGGTTAATTTCCCGCCCCGCACGTAAAAAACGGCTGCGCAGGCCAGTTCGTCCCCCTGCGCCACCGCAATCACGTCCTGATCCCCGCGGCCTACGGAAATTATCTTCTGCTCAGCGATTACTTTTTTAATCGCGGCAATCTGGTCCCGCAAGGCGGCGGCCTTTTCAAAACGCAGTTCTTCCGCCGCCCGGCGCATCCGGGTCTGCAGTTGTTTGAGCAGGTCTTCCTGGCGGCCTTCCAAAAATAAGCAGACCTCCTGGATGAGCGTCCGGTAAGTCTGCTGATCCACCAGGCCGCAGCAGGGCGCCAGGCAGCGCCGGATGTGATAATTCAGGCAGGGGCGGGAAGCGGCGTTTTGGCCTCCGGCGGCCGGCGCTTCAATTTTCTTTTTGCAGGTCCGGAAGGGAAAAAGCCGGCGCAACAGGTCAAGGGTTTCGCGAACCGCCCCGACTTCGGTGTACGGGCCGAAATAACGGGAGCCGTCCGGAACCAGGCGGCGGGTCACGCTCACCCGGGGGAATTCCTCCGCCAGGGTAACTTTTAAATAAGGGTAACTTTTGTCGTCTTTCAGAAAAACGTTATAGCGCGGACGGTGCTCCTTAATCAGGTTCGCCTCTAAAATCAGCGCCTCCATTTCGTTGTCCGTCACGATGTATTCAAAATCGGCGGCGCGGGCCAGCAGGGAGCGCACTTTCGGGGTGGCTCGCGCCCCGTTCTGAAAATAGGAACGGACCCGGTTTTTCAGGGAAACCGCCTTGCCCACGTAAATAACTTTCCCGGCGCTGTCTTTAAAGTAGTAAACGCCCGGCCGGGCCGGCAGGTAATTCAGTTTTTCCTCGGGTGTCACTCCGGCCACCTTCTTTCCAGTTAACCATAAGCACAGAGGAATTATAAATTAACCAAAGATAGCGTTAGCTATGGTGAGCAGGATATCTGTTAAGTTGCGTTCCAGGGATGGCTCGATAGTATGTTTGGCACCCAAGTGTTTATGGTCCGGAAACCCCTCTACCTTTTTGTGGTGGGGAGCATTGTCCCAGCCAATGATCAGTTTGTCGTCCGGATCGAGCCAGTAATATCTGTATTTTTTCAATTCCCCGCCGATCCATACTTCATTTATGTGCAAAATCGACCCGTCAACAAATAGCACTTTCGCCCGGTAAATAAAGCCGTACCGACGAACCTCGAGCTTCTCCTCTTCAACCGTCAAAACTACATGAGCGTACTCCTTTAATAATTTACGAACCTCTTTTGTTCTCATTCTCAAACTCCAGTATTGTATAATACTGCTTGATTAGCTCCTGGTTGCGCTGATAGTTTTGTTCCCAAAAAAACCAGTCCAGATAATCGTCATGTTCGTCGCTTCCGGCGTCGTCGGGTAATCCTTTACTATCCAGTTCACGAAAAGGACAACCATATTTTTTTTCGTAACAGGTTATTTTTTCTTTTGCCTCTCTGGCTTCTTTTTTCAGTTGCAGCAATCTTTTTCTGGCGGAATCATAAAAAGAAGTTTTGATTAAAAATTTTATTTCCTGGGGAGGCAAACCACGGAGGGCAGGATGAACATCAATCTTTATTTTGGCCATAGATTTCACCTCGCTTTTCGAGCAATCTTGAATCATTAAGAGACTGATCTTGATTATAAATTACCAGCCTGACGACGTTAAGCCCAGTTCTAATTTTTTATTTTCGGCATGCTTGACTTCACCGCCGGCAACAGCGATGGAGGGAAGGACTTTTCTTAAAAACTGGCCGGTATAGGACTCCGGCACCTGCGCAATTTCTTCCGGGGTGCCCGCGGCGACGATGCGGCCGCCCCGGTCGCCCCCCTCGGGACCCAGGTCGATGATGTAATCGGCCGTTTTGATCACGTCCAGGTTGTGTTCGATAACGACCACCGTATCACCGGCCTCCACCAGCCGGTGTAAAACCTGCAGGAGGCGGTTTACGTCGTCCATGTGCAGGCCGGTGGTCGGTTCATCCAGAATGTAAAAAGTGCGGCCGTTGGAGCGGCGGGAGAGTTCCGTCGCCAGCTTGACCCGCTGGGCCTCGCCGCCGGAAAGCTCCGGTGCGGGCTGCCCCAGGCGGATATAACCCAGACCGACGTCCTGCAGCGTCTTCAGCCGCCGGTGGATCTTCGGGATGGGGCGGAAGAATTCCACCGCCTCGTCGACCGTCATGTCCAGCACTTCGGCGATGTTTTTCCCCTTATACCTGATCTCCAGGGTCTCCCGGTTATAGCGCTTCCCCTTGCACACCTCGCAGGGCACGTAGACGTCCGGCAGGAAATGCATGGCAATTTTGATGATCCCGTCGCCGAAGCAGGCCTCGCAGCGCCCGCCCTTTACGTTAAAGCTGAAGCGGCCCGGCTTGTAGCCCCGCACCCGCGCTTCGGGCAACTGGGCAAACAGATCCCGGATGTCGGTGAAAACTCCTGTGTAAGTGGCCGGGTTGGAGCGGGGGGTGCGGCCGATCGGCGATTGATCGACGTTAATCACCTTATCCAGGTGCTCCAGGCCCTTGATGCCCAGGCAGCTCCCGGGCTGGGCCCGGGCGCCGTTGAGTTCCCGGACCAGATATTTATACAGAATCTCGTTCACCAGGGTGCTTTTCCCCGAACCCGAAACACCGGTTACGCAGATAAACGTGCCCAGCGGAAAAGTCACGTTGATATTCTTCAGGTTGTGCTCCCGGGCCCCCAAAACTTCCAGCACCTTCCCGTTGGCGGGGCGGCGGAAGACCGGCACGGGAATAGACTTTTTGCCGCTCAGGTACTGGCCGGTAAGGGAAGCCGGGTTATTCATGATGTCCGCCACGGTCCCCTGGGCCACGATTTCCCCGCCGTGCGCCCCCGCCCCTGGGCCGATATCGATGATCTGGTCCGCCGTCCGGATCGTTTCTTCGTCGTGCTCGACCACAATCACCGTGTTGCCCAGGTCCCGCAGGCGCAGGAGCGTTTCCAGCAGCCGCCGGTTGTCCCGCTGGTGCAGGCCGATGCTTGGCTCGTCCAGGATGTACAGGACGCCCGTCAAACCGCTGCCGATCTGCGTGGCCAGCCGGATGCGCTGCGCCTCCCCGCCGGAAAGGGTCCCCGCCGGGCGGTCCAGGGTGAGGTAATCCAGGCCGACATTGGCCAGAAAACCCAACCGGGCGTTGATCTCTTTCAAAATCTGGCGGGAAATCAACTTTTCCCTTTCCGTCAAAGCCAGCGCCCGGAAGAAAGCGAGCGCCCCGGTAATCGAAAAGCGGGTTACTTCGGCGATGGAAAGCCCGCCCACCTTGACCGCCAGCGCCTCTTTGCGCAGCCGGGTACCGCCGCATTCCGGGCAGGGGCGCTCACTCATGTACTGCTCAAATTCCTCCCGGATATATTCGGAACTCGTCTCGCTGTACCGGCGCATCAGGTTGCGCACCACGCCCTCAAAAGCGGTCTGGTAGGTCCGGCGGCGGCCGTAGGTATCCCGGTAGGTCACCCGGATCGTTTCGGTTCCCGTGCCGTAAAAGATTTTTTCCAGGTGCTCCCGGCTGAGTTTATTCACCGGGGTTTGCAGGCTGAAGCCGTATTTTTCCGCCAGTCCCTCCAGATAAGCATAGGCGGTGGAGCCGCGGTACCACCCTTCCAGGGCTCCTTCGGCCAGGGAACGCCGCTTGTCGGGTATGAGCAGATCCGGATCGATTTCCTTCTTGACGCCCAGGCCGGTGCAGGCCGGGCAGGCGCCGAACGGGCTGTTAAAAGAAAAAAGCCTGGGCTCAATTTCCGGCAGACTGACCCCGCACTCTACGCAGGCAAAGTTTTCGTTAAAAAGGATTTCCTCCCCGTCGACGACGGAAGCGATGGCGACCCCGCCCGCGTTGCGCAGGGCCGTTTCCAGGGAGTCGCTCAAGCGCTGGGCGACACCCGGCCTGATGATGACCCGGTCCACCACAATTTCGATGGTGTGTTTCTTGTTTTTGTCCAGCGGAACGGTCCGGCCCGTCTCGATCAGCTCGCCGTCCACCCGCACTCGGGAAAAACCGCTTTTGGCGATATCCTCCAGAAGCTTTTGATGCTCTCCTTTTTTGCCCCGGACCACCGGGGCCAGGATCATCAGGCGCGTCCCCTCCGGCAGCGCCAGCAGCTGATCGACCATTTGCTCCACGGTCTGGCGGGCGATGGCCAGCCCGCAGCGCGGACAATGGGGCCGCCCGACGCGGGCAAACAGCAGGCGCAGGTAGTCGTAGATCTCCGTGACCGTTCCGACGGTGGAACGGGGGTTGTGGCTGGTGGTCTTCTGGTCGATGGAAATAGCCGGCGAAAGCCCTTCGATATAATCCACGTCGGGTTTGTCCATCTGCCCCAAAAACTGGCGGGCGTAGGCGGAGAGGGATTCCACGTAGCGCCGCTGCCCTTCTGCATAGATGGTATCAAAGGCCAGCGACGATTTTCCCGAGCCGGAAAGGCCGGTAAATACCACCAGCTTGCCCCGGGGAATTTCCACGTTAATATTTTTCAAATTATGGGCGCGGGCGCCCCGGACGATAATTTTCTCCGGCATTGCGAATCCTCCCGAAAGATTCGTCCACCCAATTATTATACCAAAAAAACGAAGCCCCCGCTATGCTGATTACGAAGCAAGCGAGGGCTAAGTTTGCGGAGCTGCCGGTTCGTTTACCGCAGCAAGGGACTTAAAGGCCGGTCGCCGGAGGTCAGAATTCGGCAACAAACGCAGCAAATAAATTTTCCAAAGGTGGTTTTCCGACGTCCGTCGACCGACGACCGGTTAGAACCCCGGTCTCCCCGGTGCCGGGCCCGGACCCATCGCGCCCGGAGGGGGCGGGGCGGTCCTCCCCATGGCAGCCGCTTCCGGACGGATTCCGGTGGCTTCGGCCCCCATCGGCGTGCCCGTGTAAACGGGATCCAGCGGGTACCAGCCGCGGGCGTGCATCAGGTCGAAAATTTGCTTCTGGGTGTTCAGTTCTTCGTTATTAATCTGGATTAAGGTATTCCGCACCCGGTCGTTGGCCGCTTCCAGAACGGCGGTATGATAGCCGGTAGAGAGCATTTTGGTGCCGATCAACAGATCGGTCAGGATATCCCGGTCACTGAATTCCACGTTGTTTGCACCTCCTCTAAATTATTTAGTGGCGGGCCAGATGGGAGAGCCCTGCCTCCTGAAGTAACCCGTTGAGGGCGTTGACGTGCCTCTGCCCTTTTTCCACGCATTGCTGCAAGATGTTCTGAACGGCCGGATCGCGGCTCTGGTTAAGGTAAAACCGGGCCTTTTTGGCGCAGAGATCCTCCGCCCGCAACTGCTCGCCGATGTGGAGCTTTTCCATTTCCGTCATCCGCCAGTGATGCATCCGATCACCTCCTTGTAAACAGATCGGAGTTAGTATTTTGCAAAAAATCTCCTTTTATTCATCAGAGGAATTTTGTCGTCGCCCGGGAAAGCGTTCTGCGCAGAAAATTATTTTCCACGGTTTTCCGCGATCTGGACGCTTTCGTCAGGAAGTGCTAAAATTATTAAATATCAGACATGCATATCGGGGCGTTGTGATCGGGCTTGGGTACCTTACCTGGCGTCAGCAGGGAAAATTTCCAGGAATCTAGTTCAAAGGGGGGCCGAAAAGCTTAGTGGACAAAAACAAACTGGAACAGACCATGCTTGCCCTGCAAGACTCGCTCTCGGTAATCAAAGGTTACTTGCAACTCGCCGTAGAAAAACCGGAGAAAAACTACAACATTTTAATCATCAAGGAAATTGAAAAAATGGAGAAGGCGGTTAACGAGCTGAAGGTTCCGTTGCTTAATGGCGGGCAAACGGGAAGAGAACCCCGGAACATCCGGGTGGAAGTGGACAGCAGGGAAGGAGAAGGAGCAAGGCTCCGGATTTACATTCCCCTTTAAAGAGAAGAACCTTTCCAATTCGAAAAGAAACCCCAAAAATCATCCCCATCGCAAGGAACTGATGGAACAATTTCCCTTCCTTACTTTTCCGATAAAGGCAAACTGCCCGAAAGAGCAGGACGCAAAGCTACGGGTCTAAAGCCCCCGGAGGGTATGATCGCCGGGCTGCCGGTAATTACCATTTTCCAGGCGGGAGGATAACTTTCGCTTCCGTAGAACCTCTCCGGCAAGGCGGGGTTCAGGGATAAATGCGCCTTAAACCGGCGGCGCGGGCGATGCGCACGGCTTCGCGGTATTCTTCACGGGTGATCCGGCGGGATAGTTCGGGGTATTTCCTCGCTTCGTGGGCGGGGTAGTATTGATCCATAATATTAACGAAGGTATCCGGGGAAATTTCTTCCGCGATAAATTTCATGACCGCCTCCGTCCGGGCCAGGTTTCCGGGCATCACCAGGTGGCGGATCAACAGTCCGCGGGTGGCCACCCCTTTTTCGTTAATCTGCAAATCGCCCACCTGGCGGTGCATTTCCCTGACGGCGGCTTTAGCCACCGTGAAATAGCGGGGCGCCCGCGAGTATTTCGCCCCCGTTCCGTCATCGCCGTACTTGATGTCCGGCATGTAAATATCCACCACGCCGTCCAGCAAGGCAAGCGTTCCCAGAGCGTCGTAACCCCCCGTATTGTAAACGAGGGGGATTTTTAATCCGTTTTCCGCCGCCGTCACCAGGGCTTCCAAAATCTGCGGCACGTAGTGGCTGGGGGAGACCAGGTTGACGTTATGACAGCCCATCTCCTGAACTTCCAGCATCACTCTGGCCAGTTCGCCGGCGCTTACTTCCTCCCCTTCGCCGTACTGGCTGATCTCGCAGTTCTGGCAAAAGCGGCAGGCCAGGTTGCAGTTGGCAAAAAAGATGGTTCCCGAACCGCACCGGCCGACCAAAACGGATTCCTCGCCGAAGTGCGGCCCCCAGCTGCTCACCGCCGCCAGACGGCCTCCGCGGCAAAAACCCTTTTCGCCCGCGAGGCGATCCACATGGCACTCCTGGGCGCAAACCATGCAGTCGCCAAGCATGGCCACGGCTTTTTCTGCCCGCTGCCGGAGTTCGGCCGGGGAAAGGTCCGGATAACCCACCGGTAACCACGCTCCCTTAAAAACAGGGATTAGGGATTTGGGGGATAGGGATTAGGGATAGATACTCCTGTTGTACAAAACTATTTTTATCTTTTATGGAGAGGACGCAAGTCATTATGGGCAACTCCTCAGAAGATAGGAATTAGGAATTAGGGGTTAGGAATTAGGGGTAAATACTTTTACATAATTATTTTCATTACTTTATGGCGAGAACGAATGTTCTCATGGG
>JAIMBK010000009.1 GCA_023511535.1 Armatimonadota bacterium | reverse complement strand
AATGGTGCGCCTGGCAGGAATCGAACCTGCGCACCCGGCTCCGGAGGCCGGTGCTCTATCCACTGAGCTACAGGCGCAAAAAGGATTATCAAAAGCAATTAATATTATATCAAAAACCAGGAATAATGCAATAGCTGCCCGAAACCGTTTTTTCGGAAAGGCTAAATTTTCAGCCCGGCTTCCTTGACAATTGTGAAAATCTTTAATGATAACCGGTGAATTCCCGGTATTCGTAACCGGGGGGCAAAAAATCACGGTGTTCTTTCCGGGGTAAAGGGGTCAGGTCGAGCCGCTGCTGAATTTCTTTCAGCGCGGCGGCCGAATGGCGCAGGGCCTCTTCTTCTTCGGCAGACATGGGCACAGGTAAAATGCGGACCCTGCCCCGCCGGTTGACGATGGAAGGAAGGCTTAAGCACACGTCGCTGATCCCGTACTCCCCGTCAATTAAGCCGGAAACCGTCAAAATAGAGTTTTCGTCCCTTAAGATGCTTTCGCAAATTCGTTTTACGGCCAGCCCGACCGCGTAGTAAGTGGCGCCCTTGCGGGCGATTACCTCATAGGCCGCTTCCCGCACCCGCCGGGTGATCGCTTCCTGATCCAGGCAGGGCACCCCGCGCTGGCAGCAGAAATCCTGCACCGAAAAACCGGCAATATTGGCCAGGCTCCAGAGGGGCACCTCGGTGTCCCCGTGT
This sequence comes from Armatimonadota bacterium, assembly GCA_023511535.1. Taxonomy (GTDB): domain Bacteria; phylum Bacillota; class Desulfotomaculia; order Desulfotomaculales; family Nap2-2B; genus JAIMBK01. The sequence continues at coordinate 65,324 of JAIMBK010000009.1, read as the reverse complement.
TCCCCGACGACGTAAGCGTGGATGTTTCTCGCCTCCACCCGGCAATGTTCACTGATCAGGTAGCGGAAGCGGGAGCTGTCCAGCACGGTTCCGGAGCCGATGACGCGGTCGGGAGGCAGATCAGTTAAACGCAGGGCGGCGTAAGTCAACACATCCACGGGGTTGGTCACCATGAGCAAAATCGTGTCGCTATTCCGGTCGATGCACCGGGGAAGCGCCTGCTTCAAGACCTCCAGGTTTTTAAAGACCAGGTCCAGCCGGGTTTCGCCGGGCTTTTGCGGCACGCCCGCGCTGAAGATGATGAGGTCCGCGTCCCGGCAGTCCTCGTACTCGCCGACGTAAATTTTAATCGGCTTGATGAAGGAAGCCCCGTGGGCCAGGTCCATGGCTTCCCCTTCCGCCCTTTCCCGGTTGATGTCGACCAGGACCAGTTCGTCGATTAAGCCGCTGATCATCATTGCGTAGGCACTGGAAGCGCCTACGGCCCCGACGCCGACCACGGCAATTTTTCTTTGATCGTCAAAAGGCACGGCCAAAAACCCCCTTTTCAGTGTTTCCTATAGTTTTTCCGGCTTCCCCCGAAATATGATGCAAAAAAGATAAATAATGCTTGCACCATGATTCGACAAGGATATATAGTAAATAGTAGAAGAACCGTAGATATGGTAGACCCCCATGCCGCCAGCGGCACCAGCAGATAATGAAAAAGGCGAAAGCCAAACCAGGAAAGGAATAAACCGGCACCAACGGCACTGCCGGCATAACCGGACCTGTCCGGGGGCGGGAAAAAATGTTTAAATGCAAACAAATCGCCATCCTCTGCATCATAATCCTCATCCTCGCGCTCCCCTTAGCCGGTTGCCGCCCCTCTGCCGCCCCCGCCCCGGTTCAAAATGCGCAAAAAGGCAACCCGCCCCCGGAAATAAATAAGCCGCCTGCGGACGTTCCAAAAGCCGGTCAGACAGAAAAAACGGACGCCGGAAACGAGAGCGGGAGCAGCCGGCCTGGCCCGGTCATTTCCCTTCCCGAAGCCCGGGCGGACGAATCAACGGCGGGCCGGGTCTATAAACCCGCTCCCGGGCAAGCGAAATACGTTTACTTAACCTTTGACGACGGACCAAACACCTTTTTCACCGGACAGGTTTTGGATATCCTGGCCAAACGGCACGTAAAGGCGTCCTTTATGGTGGTCGGCAGCAATGCCGAAAAAAATCCTGAACTGATCAAAAGAATGGTCACCGAAGGCCACGCGGTGATCAACCATACGTACACCCACAACTATAAAAAAATTTATTCCTCGCCGGACGCCCTGGTTGCCGACCTTGATCGGGCAAGCCGGGTTCTGGAAAAAATTATCGGCCACCCCGTTAAAATTTTCCGGCCTCCGGGCGGGCCTGGCAATTTATCCAAAAAATTTTGCCAAAGGCTGAATGAAAAAGGTTACCAGTCAGTTGGCTGGAATATTACCGGCGGTGATTCCGACCCCAAAGGAGTGACCCCGGAGCAGGTCTACGAAAATGTGGCCCGGGGCCTGGCCAGGGTGGAGAGAATGCGTCTTCCTCCGATTATCCTGCTCCACGACGGAACGCAGGTGGAGACCATCGAGGCCGCGCCCAATTCCCCTTTGGGAAGGTACATCCAAAACAGAAAAAGCGTCGTTGACGCTTTGCCCAAAATCATTGAACTGTTGGAGTCCAAAGGATATACCTTTGCTGTGGTTGACGAGCACACCCCGCCCCCCTGGTAGCCCCCCGCCCCCGGTCTCCCGGTAATTCCGGCTGCTCCCAAAAGCAAAAGAGGCCGGGCCGGGCCCGGGAAAAGCGTGCGCTTGCCTGTGGCGGGGTTAAAAAAATAGCGATGCCAGGGGCGGGATCGGAAACGACCGGCGGCAACGTGCTTTTAGCGCAGCATTTCCAGAAAGCTTTCCACCCGGGTGATCGTCTGGCCCTCCATAAAATTGCGCGGATCGATGCAGTCGCCGTCCAGGTTTAAAAAGGGAATTCCCTCCTTGCCGAGGGCGGCCCGCAGGAGGGCTGCGCTTCCCGTGCTCTGGCGGCAGCCCCAGTGGGCAAAATGGACCACCCCCTGCACATGATACTCCCGGGCCAATTTCAGGGCCTGTTTTACCCGCCTCTCGGCGGGGCCCCAGAGGGGGTTGGCCAAAATTTTCGCGGCTATCCCCCCGGCGTAGTTGTCCCGGGGAATTTCCTCCCAGAATACTTCACTTACCTCCTCGAAAGCAATGACGCTTTTTAAGCCGGACTCCAGCAAATCCATCAGCGGGTTGGGATAAAAAGGCTTGAAATGAAGCCAGAGCAGGCGGCGTTCCTGCTCCGCCACCGCGGGGGCGTTTTTACTCACCCGGTAGCGCAGCACCTGTTCCAGTTTGCGGTAAAAACTCAACGCCTCCCCAGTGCCCAGGCCGTTAAAGAAAATCACCACCTGGGTCAGTGCCTCGTTGCCCCGCCAGGGGGCCGGGACACTTTTGCGCAAGTCATTAACCGCCGTCATGTGCCGGCGCGCGGCGTTGAGATTGCCCATTACCCGCTCGATTTCCTCCGGCCGGGCAGGCAAAAGAGGTTTTAATTCCTTTTGCAGGGCGAGGATCTCTTCCGCCAGCCAGGAGCGGGACTGCGGGGTATCCTGATAAGGGACCTGCAGCAGGTAATACGGACAGTTGTAGATCCCGGCGGCCATCTCTAAAAACTTGACCGCCCCGTCGCATAAATGGGTGGTGGCGATCACCAGGTCGGGCCGGGGCAGCACCCTTTCCAGGGCCATCCCCAGGGCGCAGCGGTGAAAGCTGCATAAGTCCGTGGAATACCAGGCTCCTTCCGCGACTTTTAGAAAACGGGTGCTCCAGCCGAGGCTGGCGGCCACCGCCGCAGCCACTTCCGGCAGGAAAGGAACGCCTCCCCAGGCCCAGATTAATTCCGGCGGCGTATAGACGTTTGTCCAAACCACCGGCCTTTTGCCCCGGCAGGCCTGCCGCATCAGCCTGATCCCGAAAAGCAGGGCCGCCTTGGTGGGGCGGACCAGTTTGCCGGGGCGCCAGAAGGTACTCAACAATTCCAAAAATAAGTATGTCTGCGGGGAGGTTACGTATTTTTCCCATTTGTTCCGCCGGGTTCGCCGGCGGATGTATTCCCTTAAATCCACGCTTTTGACCTTCCCCCTAAATCGTTTCCAGAAATGCCTGCAGGCGGGTGTGCAGTTGGGCCGGGACGCCGCTCTGGTATTCGCCTTCCAGGTGCAGAAAAGGGATTTCCCGCCGGCCGCAAAACAAACGCCACAGGGGCACTTCGTAGAGGCCGTGATCGCAAAATTTCAAGCCGTAAAAGATGACTCCGGCGGGACGGACGCTCTCCAGGATATTTTGAATGTACGGGGCGCGCCCGCTTTTTCCAGCCATCCGGGGGCACGGGGGTTTCGCCAGGTAAGTCCCGGCCAGGGCCAGCCAGGGGTCGTCGGAGGAGGGGCCTTCCCGGGAGGGGTAACTGAAGTCCGGATAAAAACGCCCCCCCAGGCAAAAATCGGCAAAAGCTACCACTGTACAGTACTGTTCGGCCAGTTCCAGGATCCGCGGGTCTGGTAAAACCGTACCGGCCAGCAGAACCCGCCGTTTCTTTTGCCCATCCGGAGCAAAACCGGCCTGGAATTCCGTGCCCAACTTCAGCGCATCTTCCGGGGGTCCGGTTAAAGCGGCCCAAAGCAATTCCCAAAATTTCCCGTTGATCCCGTCAAATCTTTCCACCGTTTTTAATTGCCGGCGAACTTCCTGGTAAACCCGAAAGGAATCGCGCAACGCCCCGGCCGGAACGGGACGGCCGGAAATTTCGGCGAGCCACTCCCCCATTCTGATCAACTCTTGCCGGTAGTGCCGGACGGCGGAATCCTTTGCCTGGCGGGGGAGATCTAAAATAAACACCATATCCCCCTGCTCTTTGCGCACGTCGTAACAGCGGCGCAACCCGTCGCAGCAGGTGGTAAAGACAGCCGGAACCGCCCGGTCAGCAGTGGTCACGCAGGCGCGGGCGTAGGAACAGAAGTTCCGGGGCAGCAGGGCCGCCTCGCCCGGCGCCGGCGGGATAAGCCGCCTGGGAATAAATCCCGCGGCATGAATAATTTCAACAGGTACGTAAGAACAGGCGACATCAATATAGTTGGTACCCATCGGCACACCTGATTTGATAAAAACAGCGTAATTTTGAAGGCCCTATCACTTACCCGGATTTAGTTTCCTTTTCCTGTCCGACGACTGACGTCTGACGTCCGACGACTTACTTATACCGGCCGGAATATTTTTCTTTTGGATATTTGCGGCTGTTTTTCGCCACCTTTTCCTTGACCGCCGAAGATAAGTCGATACCCAGCCGGTTGGCCATGGCCAGGCAATAAATCACCACGTCGGCCAGTTCCTCCCGGACTTTCGCCAGGTCATCCGGAACCATTTCCGCTGCTTCCGGTCCCCATTGGAAAATTTCCATCAGCTCTGCGGCTTCGATGGCAATGGACATGGCCAGGTTTTTCGGGGTGTGGAACTGCTCCCAATCCCGTTCCCGGACAAAACCGGCGATCAAATCTTTCAGTTCCTGTAAAAAAGTGATCGTATCTCCCATTTTCTTTTTTTATTTTTCCTGCTTCTCCGGGGGACGCCCGTCCTCGTACCTCACCCGCATGGAGAAAGGCCGGCTGGCTTCCCCCCAGTAGACGGTCGTGTGCGGGAAAGGGATTTCGATGCCCAACTCGTCAAACCTTTTTTTGATCCGGCGCCGCAGTTCCCGGCCCACGTACCATTGCTTGAGGGGTACGGTGGTAATCATCACTTTAATTACTATCTCCGAGGGGCCGAAATTGTCAACCCCCAAAACTTCCAGCGGCTTTAAAATATACCGGCCGAATTCAGGATCGGCGGACAGTTCCGTGCCGATTTCTTTGAGTACCTCCATGACGTAATCGACATCTTCTTTGTAGGCGACCCCCACGTCAATGACGTAGCGCGACCAGTCCTTGGTCATATTGGAAACCGAGGTTATGTTCCCGTTGGGGAAAATGTGTACGGTGCCGCTTAAATCCCGCAGGACGGTGGTGCGCAGGTTCATTTCCACCACTTCTCCCGCCGTTCCGTTTAAGACCACCACGTCGCCGACCCGGATCTGGTCCTCCAGGAGCATAAAGAAGCCGCTGATCACGTCCCGCACCAGGCTTTGGGCACCGAAGCCCAGGGCCAGCCCGCCGATGCCCGCCGCGGTAATGATCGGCCTGATATCAATGTCCAGGATGCCCAGAATAATCACGATGGCCACCACAACTGAACCGATCCAGGCAATCTTGCGGAGCAGACCGATCAGGGTCCGGATCCGCTTTTCCTGCTCTCCGGAACCCCCCGCCTTGTCGATCAGTACCCGCTCAAACCTTTTCAGGGCGGTAACGATTAAACGGACAAAAATAAACGTCCCGGCGAGCACGAGGAAAATGCGCAGCCCTGTGGTCACCAGCCAGTCCGTGAAAGGAATCAAAAGGGCATCCCAGGAAAACATCATTCCGCCACCCCCTGTTTCACCGCCTGAATGATTCTGTTGCAGCAAAGGAGGAAAAAGGGAATTATTTCGTTCGTCTTCGACTGACGAAATTATACCAGGAAACGACACCAAATAAAAGCACATCCTGATTATCATGATCATATATTACGGAAGGTGGCTATTTAAGGTTTTAATGGTAATACCATGTTGCTTTAGAAAACAACGGTTAATGTTAAACATTTCTTGGTTTTGCCCCGGGCGGCTTCCTGAATTGTTCTGTTCCAGAAAATTGCAGCAGCCATCAGTTGACCCGTCGTTAACAACAATAATCTCGTAAGAAAGTTCTGTTTTTGCTTCGATCAGCGAACGGAGAGTGTGCTGAAGATAAGAACCCTCGTTACGACAGGGGATGATCAGTGAAACTATAAACCTCTGGCGCATATATTCCTCCCGGATATTACGTGGAATTATCTCCCGATCTTGAAAAAGGGGCCACCGGGGGTAAAGTAGCGATCGGAGGCAAAGGGGCCACCGGGGGAAGGATAACCGGCGGAAAAATCCCGGAAGATTTTACTTCTCCCTGGTTTTCATGTTGCATAACGTCCCAGTAAAAGATCTTTACCTTAAATTCCGTTCCGGGCGCCAGCGGTCCAAACAAAAAATGGCCATCTTCATCGGTAAAGGTATGTCCGATCAAACGGCCTAAATTGTTGCCTTCTTTTTGAAAGAATTGCACTACAGCACCGTGCGCCGGCAACCCGTCCGGGCGCCTGACCACGCCGCTGATCAGAACGCGCGACTCGGGCAATAAAAAGAAATCGTGCTGCTGTGGGACGCCGCTATTTTGCGCAGCCACCAGATCAAAACTGGTTAACTGATACGCCATTGCTTTCACTCCTTCTCTTGCATTTAGTCAAAAAGAGACGGATCTGATCTATTTTATGTGCATTATCCGGTAATGGTGCAGATTTTGAATCAGCGCCGGGAAAGCTGCGCTGATCATTAAGTTCCGTAAGTCACGAGGGTTTCCGGTTCTTCCCGCCACTCCACCAGGTTTGGCCGGGGATCGAGAATGGACAGGTACTGCCCCCTCACCCCGTACTGGTCCGCCTCCACCACCACTGCTCCTCCGGCCCGCCGTTCTATTTACCAGAAGCTCTGAAGCGGCAGTGCTTAAATTTAGCCAGGAGGGAAAAGCCTGTACGCCTGAGGGCTTTTTTTCTTTTGCTTTTTGATTGACCCGGAAAATTTGACAGGATTTTATCTTCGCAAGTCGAAATACAATATCAGAAGGGAAAGAGAAAAGTGCAGGGAGCCCACATGCAATTCATTCTCGACCGGCTGGCCAACCGAAAGCCCGGGATTATGGATGAGGACAATTTTTTTGTTTCGGCGGTGTTGCTGCCTTTAATTGAAAAAGAAAGCGGTCTCCACGTCCTTTTTGAAGTGCGCGCCGAAAACTTGAAAATTCAACCGGGGGAGATCTGTTTTCCCGGCGGCCGCGTGGAACCTGAGGAGCGCCGAAATCCACAGGTCGCCGCCGTCCGGGAAACGGTGGAAGAACTGGGCATCCCGACGAAACACGTCCGGGTGCTCGGCCAGCTGGACATCCTTCCCACCCCCCAGGGAAGGCTGGTTTACCCTTACGTAGGGGAAATTTTGACCGGGAAATTCAACCCCAATCCGGAAGAAGTAGCTGAAGTTTTTACAGTTCCGGTCGAATTTTTCTTGACTCATCCCCCGGGCGTTGCCACCACCGAGGTGGCCACCCGGTACAGCGGCGACTTTCCTTTTGCGAAAGCCCCTCCGGGTTACCGGCCCCAGTGGCAGAAGCGCTGGTCGTTTCCCGTCTATTACTTTGAATACGGCAAATATTTTATCTGGGGGATTACGGCGAAAATCCTGTACAGCTTTCTCGTGCTTTGCTGGCCGGAATACCCCTTTCGCCGTAGATAGCCGTCTATAGCCGCCACCCCCTTTTGTTTTTAGCGCCCGCGCCCGGCAATCCGTCCGGGTGCGCGCCTTGACAGGAAGGGGCGCCTTTGTTAAGATCAGGATGGCACAAATCCAGAAAAATGCTATCTTTTTGACGGGGAGAGAATTTCCCTTTGACCTACGACGTGATTATCGCCGGAGCGGGGCCGGCAGGCATCTTTACGGCCCTCGAACTGGTTAAAAATAAACAAAACTTAAGCGTGCTCATCCTGGAAAAAGGGAAGGAGCTGGAGAAAAGGATTTGTTTGGCCAGAGAAAAGAAGAATAACTGTTTCCATTGCAACCCCTGCGCCACCATTTGCGGGTGGGGCGGCGCCGGCGCCTTCAGCGACGGGAAGCTGACCCTGTCTCCGGAAATCGGCGGGAGCCTGGAGCAATATATCGGCGAATCGTCGCTGCAAGAATTAATTAATTATATCGACGATCTTTACCTCCAGTTCGGCGCCCCCAAAAACATCTACGGACTGGAGCAAACCGAAAAAATCCGCGAATTTCAACACAAGGCGGCGCAGGCCGAACTAAAGTTAATTCCGGTGGCCATCCGCCACCTGGGCACCGGGCGCTGCAAAGAAATTTTACAGCGCATGCAGGATTATTTAACGGAGCGCGGCGTGGAAATCCGTACTTCCTGCCCGGTGGAATCGGTTTGGACAGAGACGGGCCGGGTGAAAGGGGTAGTCACCGCCGGAGGAGAAGAAATTTCCGCCAGGCACGTCGTCCTGGCGCCCGGCCGCGAGGGAGCCGAATGGCTGGCCCGGGAAGCGCAGCGGCTGGGGCTGCGCACGGAGGTCAACCCGGTGGATATCGGGGTGCGGGTGGAAGTTCCCGCCGCGGTAATGGAGCCGCTGACCAATGTTTTCTACGAATCCAAGTTTATTTACTATTCCCGGGCCTTTGACGATAAAGTGCGCACTTTTTGCATGAATCCGTACGGGGAAGTGGTGCTGGAAAACATCGACGGGCTGGTGACGGTCAACGGCCACAGCCACGCTTATAAAAAGACGAACAACACCAACTTTGCCGTGCTGGTCAGCAAAACGTTCACCGAGCCGTTTAAGGAGCCTATCGCCTACGGCCGCTACGTGGCCAGCCTGGCCAACCTGTTGAGCGGCGGGGTGATCGTTCAGCGGCTGGGCGATTTGATTGAAGGGCACCGGAGCACGCCGGAAAGGATGAAAAAGTGCCTGACCACTCCCACGCTGGCCCAGGCGACGCCGGGAGACTTGAGCCTGGTCTTCCCGTACCGCCATCTGGTGGCCATCGTGGAAATGCTTAAAGCGCTGAACGAGGTCGCCCCGGGTGTGTATTCCCGCTATACTTTGCTTTACGGTGTGGAGGTAAAATTTTATTCCTCCCGCCTGGCCCTGACCAACTCTTTGGAGACGCAGATCCAAAATCTGTTCGCCGCCGGCGACGGCGCCGGCGTAACCCGGGGCCTGGCCCAGTCGTCCATCTCGGGAGTAATCGTCGCCCGCGAGATCCTGAACAGGGTTTCTTAGTTCAGTTTTTCAAGGAGGTCGGTAAAGAAGATGTCTACGGTGGTGCTGATCGGCGCCCAATGGGGAGACGAAGGAAAAGGTAAAATCACGGACTTTCTGGCGGAAAAGGCCGACGTGGTCGTCCGTTACCAGGGGGGAAACAACGCCGGCCACACGGTGGTGGCGGACGGAAAGGAATTCAAGCTGCACCTGATTCCTTCCGGCATCCTTTACCCCGGCAAATTGTGCCTCATCGGCAACGGCGTTGTCATTGATCCTGCCGTTTTGATCGCCGAACTGGAGAACCTGGCAGCGCAAAAGATCAGCACGGAAAACTTGCGGATCAGCCCCCGCGCCCACGTCATTTTCCCCTACCACCAGCGGCTGGACAGGTGCGAAGAAGAACGCAAGGGCGCCCGGAAAATCGGCACCACCTGCCGGGGAATCGGACCGGCCTACATGGACAAGGCGGCCCGCGCGGGCATCCGGGTAGCTGATTTAATTGATCCCGAAGAGTTTCCGGCCCGTTTGGAGGACGCCCTGCAGGAAAAAAACAGGCTGCTTAACCAGGTTTACGGAGCGGAAGGGTTCGCCTACGCGGAAATCCTGGCTGCCTACGGCAAGTACGCTGAAATCATCAAACCTTACGTGGCGGACGTTTCGATCATTGTCAACGAAGCCATCGCCAGGGGCCAAAACGTCCTCTGCGAAGGAGCCCAGGGGACCCTTTTGGACCTGGACCACGGGACGTACCCCTACGTTACTTCCTCGCACCCCGTAGCCGGCGCCGCCTGCCTGGGGGCCGGGTTCGGCCCGACCAAAATCAACCGGGTCGTCGGTGTGGCCAAAGCCTACATCACCAGGGTCGGCGAAGGACCCTTTCCGACGGAATTAAAAGACGCCCTGGGGGACCACATCAGAACGCGCGGGCACGAATTCGGCACCACCACCGGCCGGCCGCGGCGCTGCGGCTGGTTTGACGGGGTGGTGGCGCGCTACGCCACCCGCATCAACGGCCTGGACTGCCTGGCCGTCACCAAGCTGGATGTCCTCAGCGGCCTGGAGAAAGTCAAAGTATGCACGGCCTACCGCTACCGCGGGGAACTGATCACCGAATTTCCCGCCACTTTAAAGGTGCTGGCCGAATGTGAACCCGTTTACGAGGAATTCCCGGGCTGGGCGGAGGACATCAGTAATATTCGCCGCTACGAAGACCTGCCGGCCAACGCGAAAAACTACCTGGCGCGGCTGGCGGAACTGGCCCGGACACCGGTGGCTTTAATCAGCGTTGGGCCCAGCCGGGAACAAACAATTGTCACGCAGAATGTGTTTTAACCACTTTGAAACGGCTTTAATCGTCCACCTTGGCCGTTCACAGCAGAAATAGCAGGAAGCGAAAAACAGGAGGCCGATGTATGGTGAGCCTGCCGGCAAAGGAAATAACAATTCCCCAAAAAGAAGTTTACACTTATGCGGATTATGTCATGTTACCCGAGGGGGCTCCCTACCAGTTGATTGGAGGAAAGCTTGTCATGACCCCGGCCCCAACCACTTTTCATCAAATTATCCTGGTCAGGCTCCTGGAAAAACTTCTGCTCTATACGGCAAAAGAAAAGTCAGGCCAGGTTTTGGTGGCTCCCGTCGATGTGTATTTCGAAGAAAAAGAAACTTACCAGCCGGATATTGTTTTCATTGCTAAAGACAGATTGCAGATCATTGAGCGGGAAAAAGTTAAAGGAGCGCCTGATCTGATTATCGAAATTTTATCTCCTTCCACCGCTTATTACGATTTAAAGAAAAAAGCCATTGTTTATGCCCGTCACGGAGTTAAAGAATACTGGATCGTCGATCCGGAGGACCACAGTATTGAGGTGCATCAAGAAGCAGAAGGAAAATATAAGCTCAACCAGCGGGTTGAGCAAAAAGGCGAGGTCAAATCTCTTCTTTTGGATGGTTTTACGGTAGAAGCGGAAGAAATATTTTCCCGAGTACTTCATAATAGCGGAAGCTAATACGGCACGTCGTCCTGTTTTCCTGCTCCTGCGGGCAAGTCCTCCGGTTTGGCCAGGTTCATAAAGCGGGTAAATTCCTTCAAGAAAGCCAGCTCCACCACCCCGGTGGGGCCGTTTCTTTGTTTGGCCACAATAATTTCGGCAATCCCCCTTTTTTCCGTATCCGGGCGGTAATATTCGTCGCGGTAAATAAACATCACCACGTCCGCGTCCTGTTCAAGTGATCCAGATTCTCTCAAATCTGACATAATTGGCCTTTTATCCATTCGGCTCTCTACCTGGCGGCTGAGCTGGGCCAGGGCCAGGACGGGGACGTTCAGGTCCTTGGCCATCCCCTTTAATGAACGGGAGATTTCCGTAATTTCCTGCTGGCGGTTTTCGGCCCGCCGGGCGGCCTGCATCAACTGCAAATAATCAATTACAATCAGACCCAGGCCTTTTTCCGCCTGCAGACGGCGGGCCTTTGCCCTGACCTGCCGCACGGAAAGGAGTGCCGAATCATCGATGTACAGGGGAGCCCCGGCCAGCCGGGCGGCCGCCTGGGTAAGCCGCGCCCAATCCCCATCCGTGAGGTATCCGCTGCGCACTTTTTGCTGGTCCACCATCGCCTCGGCGCAGAGAATCCGCTGCACCAGCTGTTCCCGGGACATCTCCAGGCTGAAAACAGCTACCGGCACCTGCTGCTGGAGGGCAATCTGGTGGGCGATGGTCAGGGCGAAACTGGTTTTGCCCATCGCCGGGCGGCCGGCGACAATGATCAGGTCGCCCGGCTGCATGCCGCAGCACAGCCGGTCCAAATCGATAAAACCGCTGGCCACGCCGCTGATGGCGCCTTTGTTGCGGTACCTCTCTTCGATCTGCTTTAAGACCAGGAGCAAAAGATCCTGGAGGGAACTAAAAAGCTCTGAAGACCGCCGGGCCGTCAATTCCAGCAACATTTTTTCGGCCTCGTCGATCAGACGGTCCACGTCCTCCGTTCCCTCGTACCCCATTCCCGCGATCCGCGTAGCAATCTGAATGAGGCTGCGCAAAAGCGCCTTTTCCTCCACGATGCGGGCGTGGTGCTCAACGTTGGCGGCGGTGGGCATCAGGCCGGCCAGCGAAGCCAGGTAAGTGGCCCCGCCGATTTTTTCCAGAACGCCTTGATCGCTTAACCAGTTCGTGACCGAGATCAAGTCCACCGGCCGGCCTTCTTCTTCTAAACTGAGCATGGCTTCGTAAATCAGCCGGTGGCCCTCCAGGTAAAAATCCTCGGGGCGCAAAAAGCGCGCAACCTTATAGACGGCTCCGGGATCGATAAAAAGAGCGCCCAGGACCGATTGCTCCGCGTCGATATTTTGAGGAAGAAGCCTCTCCCTATCCTCCGGCATACTTTTCACCCGATCATTTTTCGCAAGTCGGGCCGGGCCGGACCGTGCTCAAGGACGTCGGCCCAATGAGAAACCCTCTGCAATATACAAAAACATCCTCTGCTGGTGCCGCGAAAAAGCGCTGCGGAGGTCTGACCCCTAACCCCTAATTTAAAACATGGGCCAGCACTTCTTCCACGGCGGCCACCGGAACGACCTCCAGATCGGTCAAATCAGAAGGCACCTCGGGTAAATTTTCGGCCGGAACAAGCACTTTCTTAATCCCCGCCTGGCGCGCCCCGTAAATCTTTTCCGGAATGCCGCCCACCGGCCGGACCCGGCCCTGGATGGACAATTCCCCGGTCACGGCGAGGTCCTGGGGAACCGGACGCTCCTCCAGAGCGCTTAAGATGGCCAGGAAAATTGCCAGGCCGGCCGAAGGTCCGTCGATTCGCCCGCCGCCCACCACGTTGACGTGGATGTCGTAATCCGCCAGGTCCTTTCCGGAAATTTTCCGGATTACGGAAGCAGCATTGAAGACCGAATCCTTTGCCATCGACCCGGCAGAGTCGTTAAAGCGCAGATTCCCCCGCCGCGCTTCCCGGGCGGGAAAGGCAACGGCCTCAATTTCAATTAGAGAACCCAGGTAGCCGGCCACGCCCAGACCGAAGATCCGGCCCACTTCCCGGGCGGCCGACACTTTCCGGATATTGCAAAGGACCAGGCGGCTCAACTGGATCACTTCGTAGACATCATCGACTGTAATCCGGATCGCTTGCTCCCCCTGCTGACGGTACCAGGCCAGGCTGTAGGCATCGGCCAGGATGTTCACGGCCTTGCGGCCTTCGATTGTGTACTGGCTGATGACCTGGGGAACCTTTTCCTCCAGAGCGACGCCGAGCTTTTGGGCCGCCTGGGCGACGATCTGCCGGATGTCCCGCGGGGTCAGCGGTTCGAAAAAGATTTCCGCGCACCGGGAGCGCAGGGCGGGATTAATGTCTTCGCAGTCGCGGGTGGTGGCGCCGATTAAAATGAAATCCGCCGGTGCCCCTTCTTCAAATAATTTCTTGACGTACTGGGGGACATTGGGATCGTGCGGGTCGTAGTACGACGACTCAAAAAATACCCGTTTATCTTCGAGGACTTTTAAAAGTTTGTTCTGCAGGAGGGGGTCCATTTCGCCGATTTCGTCAATAAACAGAACCCCGCCGTGGGCTTCGGTAACCAGGCCCGGTTTCGGCTCGGGTACGCCGCTTTCGGCCAGATCGCGACGGGCCCCCTGGTAGATCGGATCGTGAACGGAGCCCAGCAGGGGATTGGTAACTTCCCGGGGGTCCCAGCGCAGAGTCGCCCCGCTCACTTCCACAAAGGGGGCGTCCTCGCGGAAGGAGGAAGCGGCCATTTTTTTTGCCGCCTCCAGGGCCAGCCGGGCGGCGGTTGTTTTTCCTACTCCCGGCGGGCCGTAAAGGATGATGTGCTGGGGGAACGGAGAGGCCATTTTCGCCAAAAGGGCCTTTACCGCTCTCTCCTGGCCCACGATTTCCGCAAAACTGGCCGGGCGCAAAACGGCCATGGCCGAACAGGCCAGCTTTTTTTGCTCCATCTTTTCAAAAATAGCCAGCTTTTTTAACGTTTGGGCGTTTTCCGGGCCGCTGTTTTCCTTCAGTACCTGGTTTTTTATTTCCTGTACGTAATCCTTATGCCTTTGCTGCAATTTCTCGTTGATCTTTCTTTCCAGTTCCTCTTCCACCGTTCGCCGGGCTAGAATTTCGGCAATTTCTTCTTCAATCAACCCTAAAATTGACGGGATTTCCCTCGCCGCAGGAATTTGCTCGATGGTGGGATCTTCAAAAACCAGCCTTTGCAAAGCCAGCACGCGCTCCCCCAGGTGTTCCGAGCGCATCAGCTGTAACGCGTTGACCTTTCCCGCCCTTAGCACCAGCTTATCGGTGCCGTATAAATTGGCGACCAGGCCGTAAAGAGCATTGACCTGGCGCTCCAACTGCTTCTCGCCCTGATACCGGGAGCCGGGTTCTTCGCCGGTATATTTAAACTTCTTCATCAATGATTTCATCAGTCAAATCTCCTTGCTGCAAATTTTAATTTGAACCAGCCCTGGCGACCGGAGTTACCCGGCTTATCCTGCCAGCACCTGAACAGTCAGGCGCGCTTCCACCTGCGGGTACAGCCTGACCTGTACAGGATAAGTACCCAACTGTTTAATTGGTTCCTTTAAGATAATCTTCCTTTTGTCAACTTCGATACCGTGTTCCTTTTGCAGGGCTTCGGCAATGTCCTTGTTGTTGACCGAACCAAAGAGCCTGCCCCGCTCGCCTGCTTTGCCGTAAACCCGTACCGTCAGGCCGTCCAGGCGGGCCGCCAGTTCTCTGGATCTTTCCTCTTCCTTCATCTTCCTTCGGGCTGCGCCGTCCCGCTGCCGGGCGAGCTGTTTTACTTTGTCTTCCGTGGCTACCAAAGCCAGCCCCCTGGGCAAAAGGTAATTGCGCGCGTACCCATCGGCAACCTGGACCAGGTCTCCCTTTTTGCCTAAATTTTTCACGTCCGCCATTAAAATAACCTTCATTTTTTCCCCTCCATTGAACGTCGCAAATTAAGAAAGGAATCCATTACACCGAGCAGGGCGATCACGGCGGCAGCCAGCGGCAGGTAGAAAAAGGCAAAAAAGAGCAGAAAGAACTTCAGCAGTCCGGGAACTTTCCATTTTGTCAGGTAAAAGCCAGCGACGGCCAGCCCGGCAATCAGGTAAAGGAAAACAGAAACGTAAAGAATATTTTTTCCCAGGACGGCGGCTGGTAATATATGTAAGGCGTCTCCGCCTAAAGTTAAAACCAGGCCGGCAATCAGGCCCCAACTGGTCTGCCACGGAAACTGCCACCGGACAAACGGCGGCAGGGGCGGCAGCGGGCAGGCAATTTTCTGCAGCGCCTTCCTCGCCAGCAAATACGTAAACAAAGCACTTAAGATACACAGGGTAACCAGGTGGGCGGGGAATAACTGACTGACGAACTTTGCCGTTTGGGCAATGATCTGCTCCACTTCGCTCCGGGGCAGTTCCTCCGTAAGGCCCAGGCGGGTGTACCAATCCGCCGCCCTCTCCATGACCTGCTCCATTTCCTCTCCGGCCGCCAGCGGATTGTTCCCGGTTGCCCAGAAGGAGACGGCCAGCCCGAGCATGGCAAAGGCGGTCAGCGTGAGGGCGCCGAGAGCGATGCTGACGCCCGGCGAGACGTGGTTTTTCAAGAGCAGCCCCAGCAAAAGCCCCAGCGGGACGGTCTGCAGCACCAGGATTATTCCGGCCGGATTAAATCCGGCAAATAAAAACAGCAGTGCGCAAAAAATGACGACCGCAAAAAGCCCCGTCTTGAGATCGTAACAACGCACCAGGACCACCAGGGGCAAGGGAATAAACAGAACAGCCGGGAAAAATAAGGGCGGCACCAGGATTGCCAGCAAGCCGGCGGCGGCCATGCCGGCTGCAAAAAAAGCCCCTTGCGCCAGGGCCTGGTTTTTCCCTTGGGCGGACAAAGGATCACCTCTTTTTTTCTAACAGGTGACTGAGCAGAGTCGAAAGATCGGAATACCACCTTTCCAGTTCATGATCCTCTCCGATACTTTGTCTGAGCTTGGATTCCATTTTCAGTTCCAGCCGGGAAAAGCTCACCCCCAGGCGCCGGCCCAAAACGTAGCAGGTAATAATCAGGCTGGCCAGGGCATCCTGGATGTACTCCTCGCTGCCCCGCAGCATGCTTTTAAAAAGCGCTGAAACGGAGGTCAGCAGATCTGCTTTCAGCCATTCCACTACCCGGATATTTTTCGCAATGCCCGTATCCTGTTCAAGCGGGTGCATCGATCTTTCACCTTTCGTTTTCAGGTAGCCACTTTTTAATTCGGCAAGGCGCCCCCGTTTTCCTGCTGCGGAATATGCTGTTATTTGTTGGCCCGTCTGGCTGATTAAAGAACGCCTGCAGGAAACGAGAAAGGGGAACTGACGTCCCCCTTTTTATCAACCTTCTGATTGGGCACCCGGTTAAAACAGACTATTCCGCGGTAAAGGGCAACAAAGCCATGATCCGCGCCCTTTTAATGGCCGTGGTCAGCATCCGCTGGTGCCAGGCACAATTGCCGGAAATCCTCCGGGGCAGGATTTTCCCCCGCTCAGTGATGTATTTTTTCAGGCGCGGCACGTCTTTATAATCGATCAGGGCAATTTTATCCACGCAAAAACTGCAGATACGTTTCTTGCCCTTCCGGCCTTTCTCCCGTTTTCCAGCCAATTTTACGTTCCACCCCCTGCTGCTTAAAATGGCACTTCATCTTCGTTAAAAGGAATATCTTCGCCCAGGCTTCCTTCGGCCAGCGTGGACGGCTGCTCTCCTCCGGAGCCCTCTTTCGGGCGGTCCAGAAAGCGGACGTTGTCCGCCACTACTTCCGCCACCCGCCGGCGGATGCCCTGGCTGTCGTCGTAAGAGCGAATCTGGAGGCGCCCTTCAACGGCAACCAGCCTCCCCTTGCCCAGATAATTTGCGCAGGTTTCCGCCTGCTTTTGCCAAACCACGATGTCGATGAAATCTGCCTCGCGCTCTCCCTGCCGGTTGGTAAAAGGCCGGTCCACCGCAATAACCAGCCTGGTTACCGCCGTTCCGTTCGGGGTGTAGCGAAGTTCGGGTTCTCTGGCCAGCCGGCCGATTAAAATAACCCTGTTCAGCATTTTTTCACCGCCTTGGTTTGTTCTTTTTTCTTTGTCTCTTCGTCCCTTCTTTTTCAGGCCGCCGTGCGGACGATCATGTGGCGGATTACTTCGTCGCTGATTTTAAAGACGCGGTCCAGCTCCTGCACGATTTCGGTATTTCCCTTGAACCTGAGAATAATATACAGACCTTCCCGCAGGTGCTGGATCTCGTAGGCCAGGCGGCGCTTTCCCCATTTTTCCAGCCTGGTGACTTCCCCGCCGCGATTTTCCACCAGCGTCCTGAACCTGTCCATGATTTCGGCAACTTTCTCCTCCTCCAGGTCAGGCCGCAAAATGAACATGGCCTCGTAGTTCGTCAAATTGCCTGCACCTCCCCCTCTGGACTAAACGGCCCTACTGCAACAGCTGCCGGCCGGCGCCGCACCTGCCGCCGGCAAGGGATAAAACAATCAGTAGAGCAGGGTGAAAACTGACGAGGAGATTATAGCATAGATACAAAAAAATAACAAGCAATGTACTGTGAATGAAAAAATTTTAATTTTGAAGACAGAAAAAGGAAACCGGGCGTTTAAATTTTCATCACCCGGTACTGCCCGCTCCGCCGGGTGAAAACAGCTGCCTGCCTTGCCTTTTAGTTCCTGGCAAGGTCTTTGTTCCGCCCGGAAATAATATGAGCAAAAAGAAAGAGGCTGCGATGTGAAAATGTCCGGGTTATCTTTTTTTCTCGTCGTTCTCTCCGTGATTTTTGCGCTGGGCAACTTTTTATTTTTTCCCCTGCCGGCGGTCCCTCCTTCCGCCGCCCCTTTTTTCATTGCCGAAACCTCCGAACGAAAACCGGCCGCCGGGAGCAAGGAAAAAGAAGCCCCTTCCCTGGAAAGTCTCCTGCCCAGGCTGCAGGAGATCTATGTAACCAGGGCAAATGCTCTTCTCACGGGAGCCGATCCGGAAAAGATCGTCCCCCTTTACGACCAGGAAGCCAGGCTCGGCCGGTGGGCGCTTTCCCACGAACAAACCAAAATCGCCTACATGCAAAACTGGGCAAAAAAACGCGGCGTCCGGATTGGAGAAGCAAAAGTGAACCTGGACGTGAAATGGTCGAAACTGCAAAAAGAATCAGCCGAATTTAATGTCTGGCAAACCCTTGTCCTCGGCTACCAGTACCCCGATGAGAAAGACCGGGTAAACCGCTTCGGCATCGGCACGCGCCACTCCGTCCGGCTGGTGAAGAAAAACGGTCTCTGGCTTGTTCAACGGGACTGGTACACGGATCCCCTGGGTGACGACACGCTCGTTCCGAAGCCCTTTCCGGCCGACGGCAGCGCCGATTTAAACATTGTTTTGAGCAACGATCCCAACAACGGCACCCCTTCCAATACCAGCGCCTCCCCAAACCTGGTTTACGACCGCGCCGGGGCCGTCCGGTACGCGGATCGATTTGCCGGTCTGGCCGTCATTGACGGAGAGAGAAAATACAATCCCCGCTACCGGGACTTAAACGGCCGCGGCGGCGATTGTACGAATTTCGTTTCCCAGGTGCTGGGCGACCGGGAGGGGGGGAAGTTGCCGATGGATTCCGTCTGGTATTATCGCTACGACGGGCGCGGGGGTTGCGGAAGTACCGCCTGGGTTCAGACCGACTCCTTTGCCTTCTGGCTTTTGTCCGGGGGGCGTGCCGTTCGCCTGGCCAAAGGAACCTTTCCGGAGGTGGGTTTGCCCGGCCCGAAATTTCCGCGGAGCGCCGTCCGGGAATTGCAAGCGGGGGACCTCATCGCTTACGAAGAAAAGCACGACATCCAGCATTTCGCCGTGGTCACCGGCTTCGATTCCAGGGGCTACCCGCTGGTCAACGCCCACACCGCTGATCGCTACCACTGCCCCTGGGATATCGGCTGGGACCGTACCACCGTGTTTCACCTGTTTCAAATAAAGGAAAAGTAGGGTTGGAAAAAACCCTGATGCCACTTATTCACGGCACCAACAGGTGATTAAAACCAAAAAACACTGCGGTAGTAAGGCACAGGGGGTGTGAGCCAATCGGGCCACGGAGCGAATATTGTGACACTCCCGGAGGAAACGGGAAGAAACGGGGAACACAAAGCGTCTCCTAAAGTTTGAGAGGCTCACATCTAATTGACAAAGGGAATTATCCCGGGAATAACTTTGTGCCTGCGAAACTTTGTGCCTGATCTTTAACTTAAATGCTAACAGGGGTATACACTTAAACATCCGGTAAATATATACCCCCCGGAAAAGGTAAACAATCACCCCGCCCGGCTTGCCTCAAAATAAATATTATCTCCTGGTACAAAAATTGCATAAGTTACAAGTTGCATAAACTAAAGGCAAAGGCAACCTTAAAGGATTAATCCAGAATTAATCCCCGGAAGGAGACTTTTTCAATGGCGCTGTGTTTTGAATTAACTGAGGAACAAGAATTATTAAGAAAAACGGTGCGGGAGTTTGCCGAAAAAGAAATCGCCCCGGTGGCCAGAGAACTGGACGAAAAAGAGGAATTTTCCTACGAGTTGACCAAAAAAATGGGCGAACTCGGCCTGTTTGGCATGTTTGTTTCCGAAGAATACGGGGGCTCCAATGTCGGCTACATCTCTTATATCATCGCCGTAGAAGAACTGGCCAGAGTGGACGGTTCCCAGGCGGCTACCATTGCCGCCGGCAATTCCCTGGGGATTGCCCCCATCTATTATTTCGGCAACGAAGAGCAAAAAAGAAAATGGCTGCCCAGGCTGTGCCGGGGCGAAATCCTGGCCGGCTTCGGTCTCACCGAACCCAATGCCGGCTCCGACGCCGGGGCTTCCCGGACCACCGCCAGGCTGGAAGGAAACGAGTGGGTGATCAACGGCAGTAAAATTTTTATTACCAACGCCTCCACAGACATCAGCGAAGTGGTCACAGTGCAGGCGGTGACGGGTAAAAGGCCGGACGGCAAAAACGAATTGAGCTGCATCCTGGTGAGCAAAGGCTCCCCCGGTTTTATCCAGAAGCCGATGCACGGCAAATTGGTGTGGCGGGCCTCTAATACCAGCGAACTGTACTTCGAAGACTGCCGGGTGCCGGCGGGAAACCTGCTGGGCAAAAAGGGCGAAGGGTTCCACCAGATGCTGGCCACCCTGGACGGGGGCAGATTGAGCATCGGCGCCATGGGCCTGGGCGGAGCCCAGGGAGCTTTTGAAAAAGCCCTGAAATACTCCCAGGAAAGAATCCAGTTCGGCCGGCCGATCGGCAAGTTCCAGGTAAACGCCTTTAAACTGGCCGACATGGCCACGGAAATCGAAATGGCCAGGCTCCTTCTGTATAAAGCCTGCTGGCTCCGGGAACAGGGAAAGCCGTTTGCCAGGGAAGCCGCCATGGCGAAGCTGGTCTGCTCCGAAGTTTTCCACCGCGTCGCGAACCACGCCGTTCAGCTCCACGGCGGTTATGGCCTGATGAAAGAATACGACGTGGAGAGATTCTACCGCGACCAAAAAATCCTGGAAATCGGCGAAGGTACCTCGGAGATCCAGCGGATCGTGATCTCCAGGTACCTGGGGGTGTAAACATAACAACTTCCCAGGGAGTTGCTTATGGAAACTTACGTTCCCTCCATAAAGCATGAAAATAGAGGCACTAAGGCACAAAAAGATATGTAAAGACGACCGGGAATATTTACTTTGTGCCCTTGCGCCTGGGAAACTATGTGCCTGGTATTTTCTGAGTTCATCATCATCCCAGCCGGCGGGTTACTCCGCAAAAGCTGGCCAAAATATTAAAACACCTTGAAATTACTTCTGAAGAATTTTGGAAGTGGTATCATAAATAAAGCCTACCCCTGTTCGGGATAGGCTTTCCTGTTTATTTCAGCTCTATCTTGTTAGTGCAGGAAAAACGTGTTTGCCGCCGCGTTGACCGCCTCGGAAAGCGGCCCCGGGCAAATGCCGATCAACAGCGTGGCCGCCATGGTAATCAGCAGCGTCACCGCCACCGGCCCGCTTAATTTAATGGGGGTGTTGTCCACGGGCTCGTCCCGGTACATCACCAGGGTCACCTTCAAATAGTAGTAGACCGACACCATGCTCATCACCAGGCCGATAAAGACCAGCCACAGGTAGTCGTTCACCACGGTGGCGAACAGGTAGAATTTGCCGACGAACCCGGCCAGCGGCGGAATTCCCGCCATGGAAAGCATGCAGACCACCATGACCGCCGCCATAAAGGGGGAGCGCTGGCTCAAGCCGGCGTAATCCTTAATTTCGTCGCTGCCCGTAACCGAGTAAAAGCAAGAGGCCACGGTAAAGGCGCCCACGGTGGCGAAAACGTAGAGGAAGGCGTAGAACATGACGGCCTTCACTCCCGTCGCTTCGGCGGTCACCAGGCCCACCAGGATGTAGCCCGCCTGCGCGATGCTGGAATAGGCCAGCAGCCGCTTGATGTTCGTCTGGGGAATGGCCACCAGGTTCCCCACGATGATCGTTACCGCCGCCAGAATGGCCACCAGGGTCGTCCAGTAGGCCCAGACGCCCGGCAGGGCCGCTACGAAGATCCGGAGCAGAATGGCAAAGGAAGCCGCCTTGGAGCCGGCCGCTAAAAAGGCGGTGATCGGCGTAGGCGCGCCTTCGTAAATGTCGGGCGCCCACATGTGGAAAGGCACGGCCGAAATTTTAAAGCCCAGCCCGGCCACCAGCATCACCATGCCCAGGATCAGCGCCGGCGAAGGATGCCGGGCCACCGCCTGCGCCACTTCCGGAATCAGGACGGAACCGCTTAAGCCGTAAACCAGGCTCAAGCCGTAGAGGAGCACCGCCGAAGACATCCCGGCCAGCAGGATGTACTTGATCCCCGCCTCCAGGGAGCGGGCGCTCGTACGGTTAAAGCAGACCAGGATGATAAAGGCAATGGTCATCAGCTCCAGCCCCAGGTAAAGCGTGATAAAATCGCCCGCGGACGCCATCACCAGCATGCCCAGGGCGGCAAAAAGCAAAACGCTGTAGTACTCGCTCTGGTCGCCGATTCGCTCGATGTAGCGCTGGGAGCCCAAAGCCACCAGGAAAGCCGCCACCAAAAAGGTAATTTTGAAGAAGATGGCGTACTGGTCCACGATGAACAATCCCTCGTAGAGCGTGCCCTGGTTCTCCCAGCCCGCCAGGGTGATCCCCAGCACGCCCGCCAGACCGACGATGGCCAGCCAGCTCAGCCCAAACCGGGAACCCTTGGGGACAATCAACCCCAAAATCAGGATCGCCGTGGCCAGGACCGCCAGCGCTATTTCCGGGGCTAACAGAGAAAGATCTACAACCGGAACAGGCATTTAGAACTTCCCCCCTATCTGCAGGGCCGCGTTTATTTCCGCCATTAAAGGAATCGTGCCGCAGTTGATGACGTTAAACAGCAAAGACGGCAGCAGGCCGCCGACCACCAGTACGGTGCCCAAAACCACCAGCGGCACCAGCTCCGGCCCCTTGATGTCCTGCAGGTGGTCGTATTCCTCCCGGGGCGGGCCGAACAGAGCGTACGCACCGGCCCTTAAAGCGTACAGGGCGGTCACAATCACGCCGGCGATGGCCGCCACCGCCAGTCCGCCGTATTTGTTGAACGCGGCGATGAAAATGGTGAATTCCGGAATGAAGCTGATCAAACCGGGGAGGCCCAGGGTGGCCAGGGCCGCCAGCATAAACCCGGCCGAAATCTTCGGGATCTGCCGGTGCAGGCCGCCCAGGTCGGGAACCCACCGGGTATGGGTCTTTTCGTAAATAAAGCCGATCATCGAGAAGAACAGCGCCGCCATGATCCCGTGGGCAAACATGTAGGCGATGGCGCCGTTTAAGCCGATTACGCTCAAACTCCCCACGGCCAGCATGACGTAGCCCATGTGGCTGACGCTCGAATACCCCACGATGTACTTCAGATCCTTTTGGGCCAGCGCCGCCATGGCCGCGTAGACCACCCCGCAAACGCCCAGGAAGGCCATTACCGGTGCCCAGAACTGCGCGCCGACGGGCAAAACGTAAAGGGCGATGCGGATCAAACCGTAGCCGCCGATTTTCTTTAACACCCCGGCGTGGATCATGCTCACCGCCGTAGGCGCGCCGGCGTAACCGTCGGGCGACCAGGAGTGGAACGGCCACATGGAAATCAGCGAGCCGAAGCCGAACAGCATCACCGCAAACATCCAGATCTGGTCGAACTGGGATAAGGATTTAGCCGCCCGGGCCAGCCCCGCAAAGCTCATGTCGGGAGCGCCCAGGATGCCCGCGGTCTTCATAAACAGGGCAACGACGCCGACCAGCAGGAAGGCGGACCCGATCAAAAGGTAGATGGTCAGCTTCATGCCGGCGTATTCCTTGGTGACCCGCTTGGTGCTGCCCCAGATGATGATTAAAATGTAAATGGGGATGACCACCATTTCGTAGAACAGCAGGAAGATAAACAGATCCTGCGTGACGAAGGTGCCCATTACCCCGGTGATTAAAAGGCACAGCAGGATGAAGAAGTCCCGCGGCCGGTGGTCGACGTTCCACGAGGCAAACACCGCCGAAAAGCCCAAAATGCTGATCAGCAGCATCAGCGGCAGGCTGACGCCGTCCACCCCCAGATAGAACGTCACCCCCAGATCCTTAATCCAGGGAATTTGCTGGACGAACTGCACTCCCCCGGTGCCGGTGTCGTAGGTGAAGTAGGTGTAAAACGCCAGCGCCATGGACGTAAACGTACCGGCAGCGGCAACGCACTTGATCAGCAGCTTTTCTTCCCGGGGAAGAAAAGCCATAATCAACGCCGCCGCCACGGGAGCCAGTAAAATCGTTAACAGCACGGGAAATTCACCCATTTACCGCACACCTCCCCAAATCGGGCCGGCCAGGAGCGGGCTGGTAAATGCCAGCACCACGAAAACGGCCAGCACGCCCAGGAAGAAGACCAGGGCGTAATTCTGCAGCCGGCCGGTGGCGGTGACCCGCAGGCCTTCGCCGAAAAGCCCGGTGATGGCCGCCACGCCGTTGACGATGATGCCGTCCACCACGTAAATATCGAACAGGTAAAAGATTTTGGCGGCGCCGTCCACCAGCGTGTGGTTCAGCCACAGGTAGATTTCGTCGATGTAATATTTATTGTAAAGCAAGGTGTAAATACCCTGGTAGCGCCGGGCCAGTTCCCTGACCTTCACTTTTTCCCGGTCCGCGCAGTAGAAGTAGTAGGCCAGGTAAATTCCCAGTCCGGCCAGCACAACCGAGCCGATCATCACCATATAGTTGGGCTCCCCATGGTGCGGGTGGCCGAAGAAAATCCATTCGCTCCAGACGTTCGCCCAGGGGGTCCCCACCCAGCCGCCGACAAGGGAAAATATAGCCAGGAAAATCAGCGGAACGGTCATCACCCAGGGCGACTCTTTGGGGTGGTTGGCCGGGTTTTCCGCCCCGGTGAAAGCCAGGAAGAACAGCCGGAACATGTAAAAGGCGGTCAAAAAGGCGGTAAAGGCCGCCATGGCGAAAAGCACGTAATGGCCGGATTCCAGGGTAGCCAGCAGGATTTCGTCTTTGCTCCAGAAGCCGGCGAAGGGCGGGATCCCGGCGATGGCGATGCAGCCGACAAGGAAGGTCCAGCCGGTGATGGGCATCTTTTTAAGCAAACCGCCCATTTCCCAGACGTCCGCCTTGTGGTGCAGGGCCACCAGCACGCTGCCGGCGCCTAAAAAGAGGAGCGCCTTGAAGAAAGCGTGCGTCCACAGGTGGAACATGCCCGCGGTCAGGCTGCCCACCCCCAGGGCCAGCATCATGTAACCGATCTGGCTGATCGTGGAGTAGGCCAGGATGCGCTTAATCTCCCGCTGGGTGACGGCAATGGTGGCGGCAAACAGGGCCGTAAAGCCGCCCGTGACGGCCACCAGCTGCATGACGGAAGGAACCTCGTGGAAAAGGAACATTACCCGCGCCACCAGGTAAACCCCGGCCACGACCATGGTCGCCGCGTGGATCAGCGCGCTGACCGGGGTGGGACCCTCCATGGCGTCCGGCAGCCAGACGTGCAACGGAAACTGCCCGGATTTGCCGATCGGCCCGCAGAACACCAGGAAGGCAATCAGCGCCAGAGTGGCCGCCGAAACGTTGTACTGCTGGAAGTGAGGGATTTTTTCGGCCAGCGCCGCGAAGTCCAGCGTGCCGAAGTTCCAGAAGAGCAGCAGCATGCCCAAAAGCAGGCCGAAATCAGCCACCCGGCAGGTGATGAAGGCCTTTTTGGCGGCCTCCCGGGCCGAGATCTTGTGCTGGTAGAAGCCGATCAACAGGTACGAGCACAGGCCGACGCCTTCCCACCCCACAAACATCTCCACCAGGCTGCTGGAAGCCACCAGCAAAAGCATAAAGGCGGCAAACAGGGAGACGTAGGAGAAAAAGACGGAGTAGCCGGGATCGTCCTGCATGTAACCGATGGCGTAAATGAAGATCAGCGAACCCACCAGGGTGACCATAAACATCATCATGGCGGAAACGGGGTCCAGCAAAATCCCCACGTTGATTTCCATCCCCGGCATGTTAAACCAGTTTACGGCGTAAACCAGGGGTTTTTCCGTCAATTCCGGGCTGGTGAAAACCCCGATGGCCGTGAAAGTGGCGAAAAAGCAGGAGGTAAGCATGGCGCCGACGGCAATCAAGGCGCTTAACAAAGGCCATGGCCTGGTCAAAAAGATGATGGCAACAAAAGCCAGGGTTGGCAGTAGCGGAATCAGCCAGGCATGGTTCATTGCATACTCAACCATTTAGCTTATAACACCTCCATGATCAGAAGTCGGATGTCAGAAGTCGGAGGTCGGAGGGCCTTAGCCGGAAATCTTTTACAGTCGGAAAGATATTCGCATCGCAATCTCCTGATCTCCCTGACTCCTGATTTAACTATCCGTACCGAAAACCTAACTTGTTAATTCCAGGTTGAACTTGCCAACCCTGCTTTGCAAATCCAACCCTGGAGTGTCTGTACTTTTCTGCTCTGATCTTTATACCTTTGTGCCTCAATGCCTATGTCCCTGAATAATTATTCTACCACTTCAGCAGATCAAAGTCGTCCAGATTTACCGATACCTTGTTGCGGTAAATGGCGATGATGATAGCCAGGCCCAGGCCGACTTCCGCCGCCGCGACGGTGATCACGAAGATGGCGAAAATCTGGCCGATAAAGTCTGCCGGCGTGACGTACTTGCTAAAAGCCACCAGGTTGATATTCACGGCGTTGAGCATCAGTTCGATGCAGATTAACACCATGATGGCGTTTCTTTTCGCCAGGACGCCAAACAAACCGATGCAGAATAAAACAGCCGAAAGAATTACGTAGTGGGCCGGGCCGATGGAAAGCATGGTCACCGGGTCAATCAGCTTGACTACCGGTATTTGCATCTGTCTTCACCTCCCGGGCAATCAGCAGGGCGCCGATTAAAGCGACCAGCAGCAAAACGGCGGCCACTTCAAAAGGAACCACGTACTTGCTGAGCAGCAAAGTTGCGATCGGTTCCACCGTATTTTCGGGGACGCGCGCCCGTGAAACCATCCACTCCGTTTTCACGGCCAGAAAAGTGCACACGGCCAGGACCAGCGCCACCACGCCGGCGGCCGCGTAAACCTGGGTGTTAAACGGATTGGAAAACTTCATATCGGCCCGGCGGATGACCATGATACCCAAGACCACCATGATGCAAACCGCCCCGGCGTACACCAGAACCTGTACGGCGGCCAGGAAATCGGCGTCCAGGGTGAGGAACAGCCCCGCCATGCCGATGAAGCACACCGCCAGCCAGAGCACGGAATGGACGATGTTTTTCATCAAGACGACCAGAATTCCGGAGGCTACAATCACCAGGGCCAGCGTGTAAAAAGCGCCGATGCTCCAGAAATTGCTCAAAAAGACATCGACAACCTCCCGGCCGATTAAATCGATCATCGTTCACCCTCCTTTGCCTTAAGACTTGCCTGCGGCCGCTTCGCTTCCGGCGCCCGCGGGTTTTTTCGGCGCCGGGGCTTTTTTCTTCGCTTCCTGCTCGCTTCCCGCTTCTTCCGCCGGTTCCTCCGCGGGAGCGGGGCGGTCGGCCAGGGTCAGGCGCACCCTGGACCGGAAGTACTGGTTCATGTTGAAAACCTTGCTGAAACGAAGGGCGTCCTGGTTGCACGATTCAACGCAAAGCCCGCAGAACATGCAGTATTCAATGCGCATCACGTATTTTGTCAGGTACTGCTTCTTGCCCACCCGGGTGCGCTCAATCTGGATGACCTTATTGGGGCAGGCGTTGGCGCAGAGCATGCAGGCGATGCATTTATCCGCGTCCAGTTCAAAGCGCCCGTGGTAGCGGTCGGGCAGCGGAATCTGCTCGTCCGGGTACTGCACCGTCACCTTCTGGGCCAGCATTTCCCGCCAGGTAATCTGCAAACCTTTGATTAATCCCTTGCCAAACACGTTTTCACCACCCTATTGACCGGTAGACGTACATACCGATCCCGGTCACAAAAATATTGGCCAGCGACAGCGGCACCAGCACCTTCCAGCCGAAGCCCATCAACTGGTCAACCCGAATCCGGGGATACGTCCAGCGGATCCACATGAAGAGGAAGATCATTACGTACACTTTCAGGAAAAACCAGAACCAGGAGGGCAAAAACGTCCAGCCGAAGGGGGCCAGCCAGCCGCCCAAAAACATAATCGTGCACATGATGGAAATAACCAGCACGCTGGCGTACTCCGTCAGCATAAACATCGCGTAGCCCATCCCGCTGTACTCGGTGTAGGGGCCGGCGATAATTTCCGATTCCGCCTCCACCAGGTCGAAAGGCGTCCGGTTCGCTTCCGAAACGCCGGCGATAAAGTAAATTAAAAAGGCCAGCGGCTGGGTAAAGATAAACCAGACATTTTTCTGCGCCTCCACGATTTCCGACATGTTCAGCGTGCCGGTGATCATAATCACGCCCAGCAGGGCCAGCACCAGCGGCAGCTCGTAACTGACCATCTGGGCCACCACGCGCATGCCGCCCACTAAAGAATACTTGTTGCCGGAACCCCAGGCGCCCATCCAGAAAATGATGGTGGAAAGGGAGGTCACGGCAATCAAGTAAAACACCCCGATGCCCATGTCGATGGCGGCCATGCCGTCTCCCCACGGCACCACCGCGAAGGCCAGGGTGGGGGGCGCAAAAACAACCAGCGGCGCCAGCAGATAAATCACTTTATCTGCCGAACGGGGAATCAAAAACTCTTTGGTCATTAATTTGATTACGTCGGCCACGGTCTGCAATGTGCCCTTCGGGCCGACCCGGTTGGGTCCGATCCGGCACTGGATGTAGGCGCTGATTTTCCGCTCCATCAGCACCAGCCAGATGACGTTGAGCGAAATGAAAACTATAATCGCCGAGGCCTTGACGATCATCATGATGATGTCGCTGGCCAGCAAAGGCACCCCGATAGAGTCCAGCAAACCTCTGATCCAGGAAGCAATATTGAGAAAAATATTTTCACCCATACCTCTTCTCTCCCCCCTTGCGCTAGCAGTCCACTTCGCCGAGGACGATATCCAGGCTGCCCAGGATGGCGATCACGTCGGCGATCTTCCAGCCCACGCACAGTTCCGCCAGGCACCCCAGGTTGATGAAGGACGGGCGGCGGAAGTGCACCCGGTAGGGTTTGTTGCTGCCGTCGCTCACCACGTAGCAGCCAAAGATACCTTTTGAGCTTTCGATCTCTGTGTACGCCTCGCCGACAGGCGGCTTGATCACCTTGGGCACCTTGGCCTGGATCGGCCCTTCCGGCAGGCCGTCCAGCGCCTGCTGGATAATCCGGGCGGACTGGCGCATCTCTTTCATCCGGCAGACGAACCGGTCGAAGCAGTCCCCGTTTTTCCCCAGCGGCACCTCGAAGTCGAAACGGTCGTAAATGCCGTAGGGGCGGTTTTTCCGCAAATCGAAATTCACGCCGCTGCCTCTTAAATTCGGCCCGCTTAAGCTGTAGTTAATCGCCTTTTCCGGTGGGATGACGCCCACGAACTTGGTGCGCGCCTGGAAAATTTCGTTGCCGGTAATCAGGCCGTCGTATTCATCGCACAGCCCCGGCAAGTCGGCGAGGAATTTTTGGAGCAGGGGAATAAACCCCTCCGGCAAATCGTCGGCCACGCCGCCGATCCGGAAGTAGCTGACGGTCATGCGGGACCCGGTGAGCATTTCAAAAAGGTCCAGGATCCGCTCGCGGTCCCGGAAGGTGTATAAAAAGCCGGTTAAGCCGCCGATGTCCCCCGCATAGGAACCGATGGCCATCAGATGGCTGGCGATCCGGGAAAGCTCACCCACGATCACCCGGATGTACTGGGCCCTTTCCGGCACCTCAATGCCCATCAGTTTTTCGACCGCTTCCACGTACCCCCAGTTCATCAGCATGTTGGCCAGGTAATCCAGCCGGTCCGTATACGGGATCACCTGGGTATAGGTGCGCGCTTCGGCCAGCTTCTCCACTCCCCGGTGCAGGTAGCCCGGCACCGGAATGGCCCGCACCACCACTTCCCCGTCCAGCTCCAGAATTACCCGGAAAACCCCGTGCGTACTGGGGTGCTGTGGTCCCAGGTTCAAAAAATACGTTTGCGTTTGAATTGCCATTTTTTCACCTCTCCCATATAAAAGCAGGAATTAGGGATTGGGGATTGGGGATTGGGGATTGGGGGTTAGGGAAAGGCAGTAACTCCCTAATTCCAACACTTATCCTCATTCTTTTAATTTTAGGGCTCTCGGCCGCCCTCCCACTGAAAATCTTTGCGCAGCGGGTGTCCCTGGAAGCCGTCGTCCAGCAGGATGCGCGTCGGGTGGCCCGGGTACCCGGTAAAGTTAATTCCCAGCAAGTCGTACACTTCCCTTTCCTGCCATTCGGCCCCCGCCCACAGCGGGCAAAGGGAAGGCACGGCGGGATTTTCTTTGTCCGGAAGGGGCACCTTGACCATCAGCAGGCAGCCGTTCGCCAGGGAAATCAGGTTGTACACCACTTCAAAACGGTCCGCGTAGTCGGCCGCCGTAACGTTGGTTAAGAAATCAAAGCCGTAAGTATTCTTTAACTCCTGCATCAGGGCGAACAAGTCCCCGGCCGGCGCGATCATCACCTGATCGCCGGTAATTTCGAGAGCCGGAAACTTTTCTTTCAGTTGTTCGAGCAGTTCTGCAGGCAACTGGTAATCAGCCACGGGCCAGTTCCACCACCTTCGGGTTTTTAATCTTGTCCCGCAACATTAAATAACCCTCGATCACCGCCTCCGGGCGCGGGGGGCAGCCCGGGATGTAGACGTCCACCGGGATCAGTTTGTCCACTCCAGGCACCACGTAATAGGAGTCCACAAAAGGTCCGCCGGAAATGGCGCAGCTGCCCATGGCAATCACCCACTTGGGCTCCGCCATTTGTTCGTAGAGCTTCACCACGAAGGGAGCCGCTTTTTTGGTCACCGTTCCGGCCACCAGCATGACGTCGGCCTGCCGCGGGGTGGCGCGCATCACTTCGTAACCGAACCTGGACAGGTCAAAGCGCGACATATTGGCCGCCATCAGGCCTTCGATGGCGCAGCAGGCCAGCCCGAAACCCAGGGGCCAGAGGGAGTGGGCACGGGCCAGGTTGAAAAGCTTTTCCAGCGGGGCGATGTGGATCAGGCGCTTTAATTCGCCGGCGACCACCGGATCTCTGGTCAGGGAATCCACCGGGTGAGCATCGTTCTTTACTTCCATTCTAACGCTCCTTCCTTCCAGGCGTACCACAGGCCGATCACTAAAAGAGAGATGAAAATAATCATCTCAATAAAGGCGAACAAACCCAGCCTTTGAAATTGCACGGCCCAGGGGTACAGGAAAATTGTTTCCACGTCAAAGATGACAAACAGCAGGGCGTATAAAAAGTAACTGGTCTTGAACTGAACCCAGGTGGGGCCGATGGTATCCACGCCACATTCGTACGTTTCGTATTTTTGGGCAAATTTCCGGCGCGGATTGAGCAAAAGGTTGACGGCCACCCCCCCGATTCCGACGCCAAGACCAACAACCAGGAAAATGAGCACCGCTCCCCAATCCGAAAGCAAGCCTCTCCCCTCCTTTCTTAAAAAATAGGCCCATGTGAATTAAATAACCTGTTTTCTCGTGAAGTTAGCTTACCTCTATTAACTTTTCTTTCTCTCTTTCTTTCTCAGTGCCTTTGGCCCTCTCTCCTTTGTCCCTTTTTACCTTTGGGCCTTTGTCTCTTCTGCCTCTGTGTCTTATCCCCTGATTTTCTTCACCGGGCCGAAGCCCGCCCGGTGGAGCGGGCACGGGCCGTGGGCGGACAGCTTCTGCAGGTGCAGGGCCGTACCGTAACCTTTGTGCTGTGCAAAGCCATAATCCGGGTAAAGCTGGTGGAAAAGCTGCATCAAGTGGTCTCTGGTCACCTTCGCGAGAATGGAAGCCGCCGCGATGGAAGCGCTAAAGACCATCCCCCCCGGTAACGGCGTACTGGGCGGCGCTCAGACCGGGAATCGCAAAACGGCCGTCCACAATCACGCAGTGGGGGGCGATCCCCAGGGATTGCACCGCCCGCCGCATGGCCAGCAGCGACGCGCCGTGGATGTTGAGCAGCTCTATTTCCTGAACGGTTGCCAGACCGATTGACCAATCAACGGCAAGCCTTTTGATGCAGGCCGCCAGTTTTTCCCGCATCCCGGCGGAAAGTTTTTTGGAATCATTTACCTCATTTATCTTTTCTTTTTCCGGTAAAATGACTGCCGCGGCCACCACCGGACCGGCCAGAGGGCCGCGCCCCGCCTCGTCCACCCCGGCAATTAAAGCAAAACCCTGCGCGCGCAGCTCATTTTCGTAACGAAAGAGATCCGGCATGGCGGGTTTAATCCTCCATAAGTATTTTTTCGAGCTGAAAGTCCAAATCCCTGCTAACCAGAAAGAATTTTTCCGGCTGGATTTGCCCGGGTAAACGTTCCGCTTCCTTACAGAAAGAAAAAAACAACCACCTGCGGCTAAAAACACCCAAAACCAAAATCCCCATCCCCATTCTCTATCATTTATCCCCTATCCCCTGTATTTACTGGATATTCCAGGGTATGCCTGCCCAGCTTGCCGGACTGGAATTCCTTCAAGATGTGCAAAGCTGTTTTCCGGCGGTCTACGACCCCGCCGATGGCAAGAAACCCCCTTTTTCTGCCAATCGCTTCCAAAAGGGGTTCAATTTCCAAAAATTCCTCCGCCAGACCGAAACGCCCGGCAAGGTCGCTTTTTTTGTTCTCCAGCAGCCATTGCAGCACCCAGGCGGCTGCCTCCCCGGCGTCGAACAACTCCTCTTTAATGGCCCCCGTAACGGCCAGCTTAAGGGCAACCTCCCGGTCCGCCAGCTTCGGCCACAGCACCCCCGGGGTATCCAGCAGTTCCAGCTTCCCGGCAATCCTGATCCACTGCTCCCCCCTGGTCAAGCCGGGAAGCTGACCGGTGCGCGCCGCCCTTTTCCCGGCAAGACGGTTGACCAGCGTGGATTTGCCTACGTTGGGGATGCCCACGATCATGGAGGTTGGAGGCCGGGGGTCGGAGGTTGGAGGTCGGAGGTTGGAGGTCGGGAACCTGAGGCCGCCGGCGGGAGGCCGGAAACCGGGGGATGGTAGATTATCGTTTCGTCCGGAGAATTTCCCGGCTTTTTTCTCTTTCTTTTTCCTGGAAGCTAAACGGGAAATTTCCCGCAGGATTTCTGCCACGCCCTGCCCGGTCACTGCATTGCATGGGATGGCAGTTACCCCCCGGGCGCGGAACCATTTGACCCATTGCCCGGTCCACTCCGGGTCGGCAAGGTCGGCCTTATTTAAAACGAGCAGGCCGGGCTTGACCTTCAGCACGCCTGCAATCGCCGGGCAGCGGCTGCTCAAAGGAATTCTGGCGTCAGCCAGCTCAATCAACACGTCGACTAATTTTAGCTTTTCCCTGATGACCCTTTTCGCGCGGGCCATGTGGCCGGCAAACCACTGGCTCTCCATTTTCCCCCACCCACCTGACAAAGCCGCAGAGGGCACAGAAGACCTGAGAAAGAATGAAACGCCTCTGCAGCTGTAAGCTTTGTCCCTTTATGCCTGTTAACTTTGTGCCTTTGTCCTTCTGCCTTTGTGCTTTCAGTTCAAAAGCCTGATCCGGTTCAGCGGCCAGTAAATCATTAACGCCTTGCCGATGACGTTTTTTTCCGGCAAGGGACCCCAGTAGCGGCTGTCCTCGCTGACGTTGCGGTTGTCCCCGAGCATCAGGTAGTGCCCTTCCGGAACGCGGACGGGACCGTAGTCGCTGAAGCGCAAACCGGAAGGAAGGTAATTTTCGGGCACAAGCTCGCCGTTAATATACAGGCGGTTATTTTTTAAGGCCACCGTTTCCCCGCCCAAACCGATCAATCGCTTGACGTAGTCCCGGCTGGGATCGCGCGGGTACTTGAAAACCACAATGTCCCCCCTTTGCGGCGCCCGGAAACGGTAGGTTATTTTGCTTACAATAATCCTGTCGCCCTCTAAAAGGGTGGGAATCATCGAGCCCGAAGGGATGTAAAAGGGGGCCAGAATAAACATTCTGATTAAGGCGGCCAGCAATACGGCGATGACAATGGATTCGATGATTTCTACCGCCGTGGATTTATCTTTTGTCCGGCCGGAAGCAGGCTGGACCGGGTGACGGTCCTGTTCAACCGCGGGCATCAAATTCACCTCCGGATGGCAAAAAGGGACTGCCCTGCAGTCCCTTTTTCAGGCGAAAAAACAGCTATCGCCTGTCTTGAATGCGCGCAGCCTTCCCCCGCAACTTGCGCAGGTAATACAGCCTGGCTCGCCGGACGCGGCCCCGGCGAACCACCTCCAGGCGTTCAATTTTCGGGGAATGAAGGGGAAACGTCCTTTCGACGCCCACCCCGTATGACACGCGACGCACGGTAAAAGTTTCCCCCAGGCCGCCGCCCCGGCGTCTGATCACTGTTCCTTCAAAAACCTGGATCCGTTCCCGGCCGCTCTCAGTTACCTTAAAATGAACACGGACCGTATCTCCGGGCCTGAAATCGGGGAGACCGGTTTTCGTCTGTTCCTGTTCCAAAGATTGCACGAGATGCATGCCTGTTGACCCCCTTTCTCCGGCGCTTCTTCTTCCGGTGCTCGACCACTTCTGATCAACAGGAGTTATTATACCATAGTAAATTCCTGTCGCGCAAGATAATTCCTGCCCGAACACAAAATTAATGCCGTCCGGCTCCGCCAACTACCGGGCAGGCAACCGTCCGGCATCTGTATTTTCATCTCTATGATGCTGCCGGAAACGGCATGCAAGTCTAATTTCCAACCTCCAACCCTACCCTGTACCCTGAAAAGATCAGGCACAAAGTATCCCACGCACAAAGGCACAAAGTAAAAATATTCTCTGGTTACACCTGTTTCTTTGTGCCTCTGTACCCCCTTTATACCTTTGCCCTGAAAACAGCATTCGATTATTTTCGCCATCTGTTGATGCCCCGAAAAACGGCATGAGGGTCTAATCCCTATCTCTCAAATTCCCAAATACGCTTCCTTCACATGCTGGTTGTTGAGCAGTTCCGGCCCGCTTCCCTGCAGGACAAGCCGGCCGTTTTCCAGCACGTAGGCCCGCGAGCACATTTTCAAAACGTGCATGACGTTTTGCTCCACCAGCAGAACCGTAATTTCCTGCCGGTTGATGTCCTGGATAATCTCAAAGACCTGGCTGACCAGCAGCGGCGACAGCCCCAAAGAGGGTTCGTCGAGCATCAAAAGCTTCGGGAGGGCCATCAGACCCCTCCCGATGGCCAGCATTTGCTGCTGTCCGCCGCTCAAAGTACCCGCTTCCTGGTTCTGCCTTTCCTTGAGGATGGGGAAAAGCGTGTAGACCCATTCCATGGTTTCTTTTCTTTTCTTTTTCGCTTCCGGGGACAAAGAGCCCATTTCCAGGTTTTCTTTCACCGTCATTTCGGGAAAAAGTCTTCTCCCTTCCGGGACGTGGGCAATGCCCAGTTCGGCCAGTTTATGTCCTGGCACCCGGCTAATCTCTTCGCCCAAAAAACGGATGCTCCCCCGGCGCGGGCGGAGCAGGCCGGAGATGGTATTCAAAATAGTGGTTTTTCCCGCACCGTTGGCCCCCAGCAGGGCCAGCAGCTCCCCTTCCTGCACCGTAAAAGAAACGTCCCACAGTACCTGTAAGTCGCCGTAAGCCACGTCGATATTCTCTACTTTAAGCATAGGCATCACCCAGATATGCTTTAATTACCTCCGGATGATTGGCAATCTCCCGGGGCGTGCCCCGGGCGATTTCCCGGCCGAAATTAATGGCCAGAATGCGGTTGGAAATGCCCATGATGACTTTCATCACGTGTTCCACGATAATAATCGTAATCCCGGCATCCCGTATTTTTTGAATAATGGCGATGGCCTCCTCTTGTTCTTTTGGGTTTAATCCTGCCGCTGTTTCATCCAGTAACAGCAGTTTGGGCTCCGTCGCCAGGGCCCGGGCGATTTCCAGCCGCTTCCGGTCGGCGATGGTCAGGCTCTTCGCTTCCACGTCTTTGCGGTGCGCCAGCGCACAGAAATCCAGCACCTCTAAAGCCTTCGCCCGGGCCCGGGCAATGCTGCCGGTGTGCAAAAACGCGCCGGCCATCACGTTCTCCAGGACCGTCATGCGCCGGAGCGGCTTGACCACTTGAAAGGTTCTGCCGATCCCCAGTTCGCAAATTTTATGGGTGGGCAGGCCGTCGATCCGCTGCCCCTGAAAGTAGATTTCTCCGGAAGTTAAAGGATAAAAACGGTTGATCAGGTTAAAGATGGTGGTTTTGCCCGACCCGTTGGGGCCGATCAGGCCGAAAATTTCTCCCTTCTCCACGGTAAAACTAACGTTGTTTACGGCAGTGAGGCCGCCGAAATTTTTTACGATATTTTTCACTTCAAAAAAACTCATTTTTGCCCCCCTCCCGCCGCGGCAGGTTTCTGCCGGAAGGCTGTCCGCCGAATCTGGCCCAGTTCGCCCATCACACCGTTGGGCAAAA
Source organism: Armatimonadota bacterium (assembly GCA_023511535.1). Taxonomy (GTDB): domain Bacteria; phylum Bacillota; class Desulfotomaculia; order Desulfotomaculales; family Nap2-2B; genus JAIMBK01. The sequence continues at coordinate 29,234 of JAIMBK010000009.1, read as the reverse complement.
ACAAAATGACCAGGCAGACGAGGATGCCGAAAGCCAGTACGTTCGCCGATCCCAGCCAGGCGCGGAAAATTTCGTTGAGGGCGATATAAATGGCCGCGCCCACCGGCGCCCCCCACGGGTTGGCCACGCCGCCCATCATCACGACCAGGATCACCATCACCGAAATGTCACCCAGGGAAAAGACCACGTGGGGATCGATAAAGGCGATGTAGTTCATGTAAAAAGCGCCGGTCAGCCCCGCTAAAAAAGCGCTGGGCAAAAAGGCGTACATTTTGTACCGGGTGGTAGGAATGCCCAGTGACTCGGCGGCGTCCTGGTCCTCGCGGATGGAAACGAAATAATAACCCAGCTTGGAGTTAATCAGCCGGTTCAGCGTAAACATGGCCAGCCCCCAAATGGCCAGCGCGATGTAATAGTACGGCAGTTTGGTGGGAAAGGTGCTTAAAATTAAGATCCCTTGTGCCCCGTGGGTGAACTTTACCCAGTTGGTAAAAACCAGGCGGAAGATCTCCCCCAAAGCCAGGGTAGCCAGCGCAAAGTAGGGACCTCTTAGGCGAAAACAGATTAAACCGATGGGAACGGCCACCGCCGTAGCTACAAACGGACCCAGCAGCATCCCCCACCAGGTGGAAATTTTTAGGTGCAAAAACAACAATCCGGCGGAATAAGCACCCAGGCCGAAAAAAGCCGCGTGTCCAAAGGATACCTGCCCCGCGTAACCGCCTAAAAGATTCCAGGCCGTCCCCAGCGTGGCCCAGATCAGAATCATAATTAAAATGTGCTGGGGGTAAGGGTCCCGCAAGAGGAAGGGAAGGACGAGCGCCACGACGGCAATGATGGTTGGCGTTAGCCAGCTTTTTGCGGTCATCAGCTTCACCTCTTTGTTAAACTCTTAAAACCGCCGGGGAGAAAGAGCAGAACGAGCAAAAAGATCACCAGGCCGACGACGTCTTTATACCCCATGGAAATGTAGGTGGCGCCCAGGGATTCCGCAATTCCCAGGGTGAGCCCGCCGAAGATGGCCCCCATGGTGCTCCCCATTCCGCCCAGAATGGTAATGATAAATGCTTTGGCCGTGAACAGGTGACCAATGTCCGGCCAGAGGTAAAACAGGGGGAGCAAAAGCGATCCCCCGGCGGCGGCCAGTGCGGAACCGATCCCGAACGTGATCACGGTGACCCGGGGGGCGTTTACCCCCATGTAAATGGCGGCGTTGCGGTCCTGCGCGGTGGCCCGGATCGACCGGCCCAGATCGGTACGGGTCAGGAAAAGGTGCAGTAAATAGGTAAAGGCCATGGCAATGAAAAAGCCGACGGTCATCGGGATGCTGATGGACATATCGCCGACGAAGAAGGTACTGCTGGAATAGCCGGTGGTTACCGAACGGTAATCGGATTTAAAAATGAGCCGCGCGAGTTCCGTTAGGACGAGCATGATGCCGACCGTCAACAAAACCTGGTTTTCCGGCAAAATCGAATCAACTTCCACCAGGCGGTTGATCATGTACCTTTGAATCAGGCAGCCGATCAAAAACAAGGCGGGCATGGCAATCAACATGCCGATGTATGGATCGAGGCCCCACGATTTATAGCAAACGTAAGTAATGTACATCCCTACCATCACCAGGGCCCCGTGAGCGAGGTTGATGATCTTCATCACGCCCATGATCAGGGTCATCCCGATGGCGATCAAGGCGTACATACCGCCCAGCAGGATGCCGCAGATCACTGTCTGTCCGAATAAAGACATCTAAATACCTCCTGTGCGGAAAGGATGGGGGAAGGGAAGGCCTCCCCCATCCGTTCGGCGAAATTCCTGGCTATTTTCTTTCCTTCCAGTTCGGCACCGGGAAAACCAGCTTCGCGGAGGCTGCTTCCTCGGGCCACACGACCTCCAGTTTACCTTTCTGCCACTGCACTACATAAGTAGTCGGCTTGTCCTGGTTGGTATAACCTTCCCAGTCCTCAAACTTGATGGGTCCCATAATGGTCATCAGGTCGGTTTCCTTCAGGGCTTTCTGGATTCCCGCAGGAGTGAAATCCTTCGCCCGGCCTAAAGCGTCCGCAATGATATACATGGTGGCGTAAGCCTGGGCGCCGTGATAGTCGGGTTCTTTGCCGTATTTTTCTTTATACTTCTTAAAGTAATCGGCCGCTCCTTTCCAGGCTACGTTGGGGATCCAGAGGGTCGTCGAGGCCACGTATTCAGAAGCGTCCCCGGCGTTTTCCTTGAATTCCGGCATGGTGTAGCCGGCGGCGCCGCCGATGAACAGCTTAGTGTTGAAGTCAAGCTCTTTCATCTGCTTGGCGATCAGGGAAGCGTCCATCACGTAGGACACCGCGAAAACCACGTCCGGATTGGTTTTCTTCATGTTCGCCAGCATGGGCTTAAAATCGATGGCGCCTTTTTCATAAGCCTGGTCGAAAACGATGTTGATTCCCTTTTCTTTGCAAACCTTCCGAAATCCTTCGGCCGAACTGGTGCCGAAATCGGTGTTTTCGTAAATGATCGCCACGCTCTTGGGCTTAATCACCTTGTCTATTAAATCCCAGAGCGCTCCGGTATATTTGCTGGCCGGAGCGGCGGTGCCTCTAAAGATCCATTGCCACCCCTGCTGGGTGATTTTATCCGCGGAACCGGTCACAATGAGAAAGGGGATTCCCTTGGATTGGGCCGTCCCGGCGATGACGTTGGTATTGGCGCTGCTGTAGCCGCCGCTGAGCATGGCCACCTTGTCCTGGTTAATCAACTTTTCCGCGGCTGCTTTTGCGGCGTCCTGTTTGCTCTGGTCGTCTTCAAACTTCAGCTCGATTTCCTTGCCGCCGACGGTCGTTTTGCCGGCCGCCTTCAGTTCCTCGTAGGCCATTTCCATGGAATTTTTCTCCATGGCTCCAAACATGGCCTCGCTGCCGGTCAGGGGAAGAATTACCCCCACTTTAACGGTTTCCTTTTTCGCTTCTGTTTTTGGCGCCTGTTGCTTTCCTCCGCCGCAGCCGGCGATGATCAGCGCTCCGATCAACATTAACGCAACTGCTGAAATGCTCAAGGTTTTCTTCATTGTTTCACTCCTTCCCAATTTTCTAATTTTCCCAAAACTCCTTCCGCAAGATTTGTCTGCTCACCCTTCATCCGGGAACCTCACCTTTTCTTTTCCCACCCCCTTTTGGATTATCTTCACTTGCGGCAATGTTTCCAGGGCTGGCGGCTGCAACGCTGCTAAGACTGCTGCTGGAGATCGCGGAGGGCTTGAATTAGGTCAGTTCCGACAACAGGTGCAAACCGGTCGTAGAGCGGATCCCATACTTTTTTCCAGATCTTTCTTTCCTCTTCCGTCTGGACGTGGATTTGCACCTTGCCGGAAGTCTTAATCTTGGCCAGGTCGCGGTCGTTTAATTCCTCCGCCTTTTTCCTTTCCCAGGCCGTTACTTCGGCCATCGTTTCTTCTAAAATTTTCCGGATATCCCCGGGCAGCGAATTCCAGAATTGGGCGTTGGTTAAAACCACGTAGCACATAAAACCGTGGTTGCTGATTGTCATGTAGGGCTGGACTTCGTAAAATTTTTGGGACAGGATGTTGGACATGGTGTTTTCCTGCCCTTCCACCGCCCCGCTGGCCAGGGCCTGATAAACTTCGTTGAAGGGCAGCTGCACCGTTTTGGCTCCAAAGGCGCGAAACTGCTCCTCCAGCACCTTGCTGTTGATCATCACCCGGAAAGTCAACCCGTAAAAATCGGCGGGATAAATCAGCCGCCGCCGGCTGCTGGTCATCTGCTTAAAACCGTTGTCCCAGTAGGCCAGGGGCAGAAGGTTGTTTTTGCCCATTACAGCGGCCAGCTTTTTTCCTATTTCACCGTCCGTGGCCCGGTGCACCTGGGCGGTGTCGGCAAAAGCGTACGGCAGGTCAAACAGTTGCATTTCCGGGAACATTTCACCGAGTTTCGAAGTGGTCGGGGCAATCAGCTGAACCTTGTTTTCTTCCAGGGCGGTCAGTTCCTCCCCGTCCTTGTACAATACTGAATTTGGGAAAACCTGCACTTCCACCCGCCCGTTGGTACGCTCCTCCACCAGCCGGGCAAAGCGTAATGCCGCCAGCCCTTTCGGCGTATCCTCCGCAACCACGTGCGAAAACTTGATCACAATTTTTTCGCCGGGATTTACCTGCTCGCGGTCGGGCGCTCTTTTCGCGCAGCCGGCCAACACCGCCGCCGCTGCGCAAATGACCAGAAAAAAATACAGGTGCTTCACTTTGACAAAAACTCCCCCTAAGAGTATGGATTAGGGATGAGGGATGAGGGGGCAGGAATTAAATTAAGGAAGATACTTTGTCCTGAAGACGATTATTTTCGCTTTTTTTGGAAGATTTTAGATTAATTATTCTGAAAATAGACCAAATATATTTTAGTTTAGCTAATTAAAAATTACAATATTCTGACCATATTTGTATTTATGGTCTTTTTGGTCTTAAAGGGCCCGGTATTTTTTGACCGGGCGGCCTACGGACCCATACTGCAGTTCCAGATCAACCTTCTTCTGCAGGAAGAGGTATTCCAGGTAGCGCCTGGCGGTTACCCGCGCCAGGCCCAGTTCGGCGGCGATTTCTTCCGCCGAGAGGGGCTGCTTTTGCTTGAGCAGGTAAAGCAAGATCTGCCGGAGGGTTAATTTATTCAACCCCTTGGGCAGGTCGTCCGGGCTGTCCGGGCTGCCGGCGTTTCTCCGGTTAAGCGGCAGGCCGTCCAGGTCCTCTTGCTGGAAATGGGTTTTTTTGCTGAGGCGCTTCCTTAACAGAGCGTAATTTTCCAGGGCCGCCTGGAGCCGGTTAAATTTAAACGGTTTAATAATGTAGTCGACGGCGCCGTAGCGGAAAGCATTTTGGATCGTTTCGGCGTCGTGGGCCGCGGTCACCAGGATCACATCGGTCGGCAGACCCTGCTTCCTGATTTCCTGCAGGGTGAGCACGCCGTTGATGTCGGGCAGGTAAACGTCCAGGAGGGCCAGGGCGGGGACCAGTTCTTTGATGACGGCCAGGGCTTCCCCGCCCGTTTTGGCCACCCCGGTCACCCGAAAGCCGGGGACGGCGTTGACGAAGCTGCGGTTAATTTCGATCACCATGGGGTCGTCTTCGACAATAACTACGTCGATAAGATCCATTAGAAGCGGGCCTCCTTTGGAATACCGATTCTAATCTCCGTCCCCCGCTGCGGTTGGGATTGGATCTCCAGGGCGCCGCCCAGGCGGTTGAGGTGCGCCTTGACCAGGTACAGCCCAAGGCCGCGCCCCTGGGCTTTGGTCGAGACCCCCCGCTCGAAAATCCGCTCCTGCAGTTCTTCCGGGATGCCCGCCCCGGAATCCCGGACAATAATCTGCAGTTCGTTTTTTTGGTCAAAAATGCCCAGGTAAATGTGCCTTTGGGGAGGGGGCAGCTCTTTAACGGCATCCATGGCGTTTTCCAGTAAATTGCCCAAAATAACTACCAGGTCCGCGGCGCCGGTTACCGGGGACAAGGCCGGCAGCCGGCTCCGGCGGTCGATGGTCATGTTGATTTGCAGTTCTTTGGCGCGGCTGTATTTTCCCAGCAAGAGCCCGGCGATGCTGTACTCCCGGATCTGGCGCGTTAAAAAGTTAGTCATCTCTTCCTGTTCTTCGGTTACCTGAAAAATGAGGTCCAGCGCCTGGTCCGGCTTGTTCAGCTGGATCAGCCCGGCAATGGTGTGCAGTTTATTCATGTACTCGTGGTTCTGAACCCGCAAAGCTTCAATAAATGTTTTCACGCCGGTCAGTTCTTCCGCCAGCCGGTTTAACTCCGTTTTATCCCGCAGGGTAGCCACCGCTCCCACCACCGCGCCCCCCACCTTGATGGGGACGCAGTTGCTGATCACCGTTGCGCCGTTGAAGGCGATTTCCTGGTTTAATTCCGGCTCCCCGCTCTTTAAAACCTGGGAAAGGAAGTCCCTGGCGAACACTTCGCCGGCGGGGCGGCCCACCACCGTTTCGTCAATCCCCAAGAGGCGTCCCGCCTCGTGGTTCACCAGGGTGATGTTTTCCCGGTTGTCAATGGCAATAATTCCTTCCCCCATAGCCTGAAAAGTGGCATTGCGCTCCTCCAGAAGACGCCCGATTTCCTCCGGTTCCATCCCGAACATGGCACCTTTAATCCGGTTGGCTAAAAAAAGGGAGCCGATTACGCCCACCAGCAGGCCCACCGCCAGGGAAGGATAGATCTGCGGCTGGATGGCCCCCAGCAATTCCCGTGCCGAAGGGGTAAGCACGCCGACCACCACCACCCCCACCTGCCGGGTTCCTTCGTCGGTCTTCACGGGTACAAAGGCGCGCACCGAAGGGCCCATGACGCCCGCCGTATAGGATACGTATTCGTGATCGTGCAGGGCGGGGCCGATGTCTTCGTCCTCGAATAGTTTTCCGATCCGCTCCGCTACGGGGTGGGAATAGCGGATTCTTTGCAGATCAACAACCACGATATAATCAACGCCCGTCGCCAGCCGGGTTTTTTCTGCAATGGGCTGAATCGCCTTTTCCCCGCCCGCCCGGCCCACATTGGTTTGAATGATTTCCATCTGGGCCAGCGTGCGGGCGATGGCCAGGGCGCGGTTGCCCATCTCCGCCTCCAGCATCCCCGAGATTTTTACGGTGATGATCAGCCCGCCGATCAACACGGCGAGGGCCGCGGAAACGAAAGAAAGCAGGGCCAGCTTGTGGCGGAGGGGAAAGTACCTTGTTTTGGGTAAGGCCATCAAAAAACCTCCGCTTGCTGAAAAATAAATTCGAAAAAGGCGTCAGCGGCGTAGTTGTTAATCCGGTTCTTGCTGCGGGCAACGTATAATTTTCTTTGCAGGTCAAGGTCTTTTAAAACCGCTTCCCGCACCCGTTCCAGAAGCAACGGCTCCTGCGCGGCCCAAAAGGAAACCACCCCCACCCCCAGGCCGGCCTGGACCGCTGTGATGATTGCCCGCGTGCTGCCCAGTTCCATGGCAACGTTGCATTGCGCCAGGGTAATCTCTTTGCCCGCCAGTTTGGCTTCAAAGGTCCGCCGGGTGCCGGAACCCGGCTCGCGTAAAATAAGTGGTTCTTTGATCAGTTCGGAAAGTTCCACGCTCTTCTTCAGTCCCCAGGGGTGGTCGGGGGGGACGATCAGGACGAGGCGGTCGTCGATCCAGGGCAGACACTGAACATCTTTGCCGGCGACGAAAACGCCGGTAAAGCCCAGATCGATTTCCCGGTCGAGGAGCCACTTTTCCACTTCCCCGCTGCCGCCGATCCGCAGGCTGATCTGAATGCCCGGGTAGATCCGGCGGAAATCTCCGATCAGAAGCGGCAGCACGTATTCGCCGGGGATGGTGCTGGCTCCGATCTCCAGGCGGCCCGTGCGCAGGCCTTTTAAATCTTCCAGCCCGGACTTGAGTTTATAGAAGTGGCCGACCATCTGCCGGACCTCCGGATACAACAGGCGCCCGGCTTCGGTAAGGGTGACGTTCTTTTCGTTGCGCCAGAACAGTTTAACCCCCAGTTCTTCCTCCAGGGCACGGATCTGGAAGCTGACCGCCGGCTGGCTCATAAACAGGTGCTTAGCCGCCCCGGTAAAGCTTTTCAGTTCGGCCACCCACAAAAATACTTCGAGCTGCCTTAAGTTCATCGCTGTCACCTTTATTTCCCCAGCATTTCTTTAGCCGCCGAAATTACCGCCAGTGTCACGTGCTCCTTCGTTAAGCCCCCCTGCAGGTAAACCCGGTACGGTTCCTTTACGGGCGCATCGGCGCTGAGTTCTAAAGAAGCCCCCTGGACAAACGTGCCGGCCGCCATAATCACGGGGTCGCTGTACCCCGGCAGGGGCGCCGGTTCGGGGCGAACGTGGGCGTCCACCGGCGAGGCGCTTTGAATCCCCCGGCAAAAGGCCAGCAGGCGCTCCCGGGAGCCCAGGGTGATCTCCTGGATGATGTCGGTGCGTTCTTCCCGGTACGAAGGTGACACGGCAAAGCCCAGGCGCTCGCAGAAGCGGGCGGCAAAAACCGCCCCCTTCAGGGCCTCGGCCACCACGTGGGGGGCGATAAACAGCCCCTGGAACAAAAGCCGTTGAAATTCCGGGGCGGGGCCTACTTCACCGCCGATCCCCGGGGCGGTCCAGCGGCTGGCGGCCATCTCCACATAGCGGGCCTGTCCAACGACGTAACCTCCGCCGGGAGCCAGCCCCCCGCCGGGATTTTTGATTAAAGACCCCGCGGCAAGGTCGGCGCCGATTGCCGGCGGTTCGGCGTCTTCCACAAATTCACCGTAGCAGTTGTCCACGCACACCACAACGTCCGGTTTGCGACTTTTGAGAAATGAAATCAATTTCTTCATTTCCTGCAGATTCAGGGAAGGCCGGTTTGTATATCCGCGCGAGCGCTGCAGGAAAACCATCCTCGTCCGGTCGCTGACGGCGCCGGCAATTCCTGCCCAATCCGGGGTTCCGTCCGGCAAAAGTTCTACCTGGCGGTAGGATACGCCCCATTCCCGGAGGTTCCCCGGCGCCTTTTTTGCCGTGCCGATGATTGCCTGCAGCGTATCGTACGGCTGGCCCTGGACGGCCAGCAGTTCGTCCCCCGGGCGCAGGATTCCGAAAAAGCACAGCGCCAGCGCGTGCGTCCCGCTGACAATCTGGCCCCTGACCAGTGCTTTTTCGGCGCCGAAAACTTCCGCGTACACCCTTTCCAGGGTTTCCCGCCCTTGGTCGCCGTATCCGTAGCCCGTCGACCCCTTCAGGTGGAAGTCGCTCACCCTGGCCCGCCGGAAGGCGTCCAGCACCCGTTGCTGGTTGCAGAAAGCCGTTTTCTCAATTTTTTGGTAAATGGGCCGGGCTTCTTTTTCCACCTCTTCGGCCAGGTCCAGCAGGTTATGATCGGTCAAAAGTGTATTCACCCCTGAACAGATAGTAATTGGGAATTGGGAATCAGGAACCAGGAATTGGGGGTACAATACAAACCCCAATTCCTAATTCCCACCCCCCAATTCCTAATTTAATTTTGCCTGCAAAATATCCTCCCGCGTAATAGTCATCAGTTCTTCCCGGGTAACCTCTTTCTTTTGGACCAGCCGGACCGCCTGCTGCCGGATGGACTTTTCGATAAAGTTGCGGACCAGCCGGGCGTTGCCGTTGTGGCGGTGGGTAACCGCCTCCTTTTCCAGGAGCAGGCGCAGTTCTTCCCTGGCTCCCGGGGAGAAAACGTAATGCCTCCTGAACAGCATTAAATCGGCAATCGCCAGCAATTCGTCAATGGTATAATCGGGAAAACTCAAATGAATGGGAAAGCGGGAGCGCAGGCCGGGGTTGCTTTCGATGAACCAGTCCATCTCGTCCCGGTAGCCGGCCAGAATCAAAATGAGGTTGTCCTTATTGTCTTCCATACCTTTCACCAGGACGTCGATCGCTTCTTTGCCGAAATCCTTTTCTCCGCCGCGGGCCAGCGAATAGGCTTCGTCAATAAACAAAACGCCGCCCAGGGCCTTTTTTAATTGCTCGCGCGTTTTTTGCGCCGTATGTCCGATATACTCGCCGACCAGATCGGCCCTTTCCACCTCGACCAGGTGCCCCTTCGGCAGCACGCCCACTTCTTTAAAAAGGCGGCCGATAATCCTGGCCACCGTCGTCTTTCCCGTGCCGGGGTTTCCTTTGAAAATCATGTGCAGCACCTGGGGCTCCACCGGCAGCTTTTCTTTTTGGCGCCTTTTTTGAATCTCCACCAGGGCGTAGATTTCGCCAATCAGCTTTTTAATTTCCCGCAGCCCGATCAACGAGTTTAATTCGCTTAAGATTTCCTGGACATTCAGGCCGGCCAAACTGTCTTTTTTCGGCTCGGTTTTATTTTTCTCAGACAGTTTTGGGGACGGTTTTGGGGAAAGTTTTGTGCCGTTATCCGGCCACATTCTAATTTTTACCACATCCAGGTCACCTCGGGCAGGTGTTTTCACTTTAAACTATACGCCCCAGGAACACCTGCCAGACCTGGAAATGAAATAAAGAGACCTCTCGACGATGGAGAGGCCGCCGGGAACTTGCCCGCCTTACGCCGGTTTGTTTTCCGCCAGATTAACAGGTTTAACCGGGCTGATCGTGGAAATGGCATGCTTGTAGACCATCATCTGTTTGCCGTCGCTTTCCAGGATGACCGTGAAATTATCGAAGCCCCTGATTATTCCCTTCAGTTGAAACCCGTTAACCAAAAAGATTGTGACCGGCAAATTTTCCTTGCGCACCTGGTTTAAAAAAGCGTCCTGGAGATTTAACTGGGTTTTGGTCATGCAATGGCCCCTCCGTTGGAATTTTTTTCTTTACTCAAGTCTTCGACGTATCTTCAAATACTCCTGCTGCCGATCGAACAATTTCCCCGGCAACATCTTTGGGATCGGAAAGCTGCGTGACGTCGATCCATTTAACGCGTGGATCGCGGCCGAACCAGGTCAGCTGGCGCCTGGCAAAGCGGCGCGTGTTCCGCTTGAGCAGGTAAATCGCTTCCTCCAGGGTGGCTTGACCGGTTAAATATTGGGCCACCTCCTTGTAACCCAGTCCCTGCATGGAAACCAGTTCCGGCCCGTAGCCGCTGTTCAACAGCCGCCGGACCTCTTCCACCAGCCCCGCGGCCAGCATTTTGTCCACCCGTTCTTCAATCCGGCGGTAGAGAAGCGCCCTTTCCATGATCAGGCCGAACATGGCCAGGTTGTATTTCGGACCCGCCTTTTGCTCCTGCCGCCGGGAAACGGGTACGCCGGTGAGATAATAAACTTCGAGGGCCCGGATCACCCTTTTTAAATTGTGCGGGTGGATTTTCCGGGCGGTTTCGGGGTCCACTTCCTCCAGCCGGCGGTAAACCGCCTCCCGGCCGGATGCTGCTGCCTCCTCCTGCAACTTCCGGCGCAGCTCCGCATCGAACCCCGGACGCGGAAAATTATAACGGTCGATGACGGAACGGACGTATAACCCGGTGCCGCCCACCAGCATGGGAAGCCTGCCGCGGCCGGCTATTTCCCGGATGTGCTTTTCGGCCTGCTCCTGGTAGAGAGCGACGCTATACGGTTCGTCGGGATCAATAATGTCAATCATGTAGTGGGAAATGCCCTGCCGTTCTTTGGCATCCGGCTTGGCCGTCCCGATATCCATCTGGCGGTAAATCAGCATGGAATCGGCCGAAACGATTTCCCCGTTCAACCGTTTCGCCACTTCCACGGCCACGGCCGTTTTCCCGGTCGCCGTAGGGCCCACAATCACCAGCAGCGGCAGCAACCCGCTCATACAGCCATTATTTCCCACATTTCACCTGATTTATTCATTTTTCGGTCCTTCCGATACCCACTCCTGCCCCTTTTCGCGGTCAAAGGCGTAGTAGACATCGGTGGCCTTATCCTGCAGGTAAACGTACTGGAAACCCGGGGTTTGTTTCCCTTCCTCGTACGCGTCGTAAGCCTCCTGGTGGCACGCTGCACAGGCGTTGAAGGGAACAGAAACGCAGCAGGCCCGCGTGGGGTGGCCAAACCCATGGTCGGCCCGCGAGTCGATAATCAAAAACCCCGGACAGGAAGGACATAACCTTAATTTTTCAAGCTGCTCCTCGTCAATGTAATCGGTATCGTAATAAATCCGCTTTTTGCGCTGGTAAAAACGGCCGGTGCCAAACAATTTTTCTACATCCACCTGATCCCTGCCGTCCCAGATTTCCCTTAGCTGGTCAACCATCTGGCGGACTTTGGCCGCCCGCTCTGCGTTCTCGGAAAGCCGGCCGGGCCAGTAATCCGGTTCGCGCACATTGGAGAAGTCTACGCCGGCCAGGGCCAGCAAAATGCCCAGATTTACGTACGGCAGGGCCGTTTCAATGGCGTAACCCCCTTCCAGCACCGCCAGGTGAGGGTTGAGCTTCCTGGTAAACTCCGCGTACCCCTGCGCGGTAAAGCGCATACTGCCCAGCGGGTCGGTGTAGTGGTTGTCCTGCCCCGCCGAGTTGATGATAAAATCCGGCTGGAAATCCTTCAGAACGGGCAGGACCAGGTTGTCGACCACGTAATGAAAGGTTTCGTCCGTCATGCCGGGGGGAAGCGGAATATTCAACGTGTGGGCAAAGGCCCGGGGACCGCCCAGTTCGTTGGGGAAACCCGACCCCGGGTAAATCGTCCGGCCATCCTGGTGGAAGGAAATAAACAGCACGTCCGGGTCGTGGTAAAAAATATCCTGCGTGCCGTCCCCGTGGTGAACGTCCGAATCAACGATGGCCACCCTTTTGATCCCGTAGCGGCGGCGCAGGTAATCTACCAGAATGGCTTCGTTGTTGATGTTGCAGAAGCCCCGGTTGCCGTGCACCACGCGCATGGCGTGGTGGCCCGGCGGGCGCACCAGGGCAAAGCCGTTTTTGATTTCCCCGGCGATGATGCGGTCGCCCAGCAGCATGGTTGCTCCCGCGGCGATTAAATGGGCTTCCGTAATCCTGCTCTGCACCCGGGGAACGCAAAAGTGGACGCGGCTGATATCGTGCAGGGTGGCCAGGCGGGGAGGATATTCCAGGATTTGCGGCAGATCGAAAACACCTTCCTCGAAGATCTGGTCCCTGGTGTACAGCAGCCTTTCCTCCCTTTCCGGGTGCGTGGGCGAAATAGCCCAGTCGAAAGCCGGAAAAAAGACGATGCCGGTTTTTTTAAGCGTCATCCTCGTTCACCTCGATCCCGACGTGGTAGGTGATTCCCCGCTGGGACTGCACCACTACATCGTACAGCCGTCCCACCGTCACCCAGTCCCTCACCACGTTGAAAACTTCCCGCCTGGTTACCTCGACTTCCTTCAGGTCTTTTTCCAGGCCGTACCTGGTAATGCGTTTGAAAAGCCAGTTTTTGGCCAGTTCGACGGCCTTGCCCTCGTCAAAATGCTCTGCGGGCAGCTGATCCTGATAGCCTTCCTCCAAAATCGTGTAGGTGCCCTGTTCGGTATCCGCCCTTAAACTCGCCTGCAGGGTGGGCCGGGCCACCGCAGCCCCGATGGCGTTGGCGACGGGCGCGTAGGGCGGAATAATCGGGGAGGCGCCCAGCCGGGCGGCGATTTGCGTGATCAAGCCGGCGGCTCCGCCGCCCACGCCGACCACCGTGTTTGGCCGGACCTTTTTTTTCTGAAGAACTTCCCACACCCGGTAGGCGGGTTCCTGCTCCCACTGCGCAAACATTAACCGGATTTCCCGGGCGATGGTGTCGCAAACAAAGGAAATGATGCGCCCGGCCACTTCTTCGTTGCTGATTCCCAGCGGTTCCCCCAGCATCCGCATCGCCTCCCCGGCCCGTTCCCCGTCACCCAGCATCACCAGGCCGAGCACCCGCAGCGCATCGGTGGGCGTCGGGACGGGGCCGCCCAGGCAGTAGGGCTGACCCACCCGCTCCGAATAAACGATAATATCCCTGCCCACCCGGTCCACGGCGCTGTCCCCGCCGATGGGGACCGATTTTACCGCCAGGGTGCGGACGTGCGTAAGGTAACCGTTTACCCGCGCCCCTTTCGAGGACAGCAGGGGTACTCCGCTTAAAATCAAAGCCAGGTCCGTGGTCGTTCCGCCGATGTCCACCACCACCGAAGTTTCGCCGGCGGGCGTTAAGGCCTGGACCCCCAGGGTGCTGGCCGCCGGCCCGCTGAAAATGGTTTCGATGGCCGTTTCCGAAGAATAGGAAAGGGGGAGCGTACCGCCGTCGGCCTTCAAAATGAAGACCGGAGCTGTGATCTGGCGTTTCGCCAGGGCTTCCTGCACCGAACGGATAAAGTTCTGGTATTTTTCCCTGGTTGCGGCGGCCAGGTAGGTCGAGATCACCCGCCGGGGAAAGTTCAACTGACCGGCCACCTTGTGGCCAACTTCACAATGCCAGTCAGGAAATTTTTTTTGAACGTGTTTTTCGACTTGCACCTCGTGGGCGTTGTTCCGGGAGGAAAACTTCCCGACGATCGCTATTTTGCGTAAATTTTTCGCGGCGAAACCGGTCAGGGCCTGATCCACCCCGGCTAAATCCACCGGAACAATTTCCCTTCCGCGGTAATCGATCGCCCCGGAAACGATCCGGGTATCCGCCGGGAAGTTATACGCAGAGGAGCATAAGCCGGGGCCGGGCATAACCAGAAGGCCGACGCGGTCGTACTTCTTCTCGGCAATGAGATTGGTAATCATGGTTGTGCTGAAGACAACCTTTTTGATCAGCTCCGTGGGAAATCCCTGCATAATGATTTTGTCGAACGCTTCTAAAAGAGAAGAAAGCAGGTCCGTCCGCGTTGGAACCTTCGCCGTTGCGCGCACGCGCCCCTTCTCCAGGAGAACCGCGTCCGTGTAAGTACCCCCTACATCCACCCCGATATACAAAGTCTTCACCCCCGTAAAGGTTTTCACCCCAAAAAGTTTGCCCGGTTGCCAATCAGCCAACTCGTAATAATCTTTTGAAAAATGGAATTCTCCAATAACTCCGGAAATCCTGCCGGAAATAAAATATTTCTAGAAATTTCATTGAAAAACAGATAATCCCTATTCACTACTCCCTATTCACTAATCCCTTCTAAATGAGTCAGCTTCCCCCTGGTGATCCTTACATCAACGAACTTTCCCACCAATTCCGGCGGGCCGGGGAAAATGACCAGCTTGTTCGTGCGGGTTCGCCCGCTTAACATCCGGGGGTTGGTCTTGCTTTCGCCGTCCACCAGGAGGCGGTAAATTTTCCCTTCTTCATTTATATTGATCTCTTTGGTGATTTGATTTTGCTTTTCGATCAGCGTTTTAATCCTGGCTCTTTTTACTTCGTCTTTCACCTGGTTGGGCAGGCGCGCGGCCGGCGTACCCGGGCGGATGTTGTAAATAAACATAAAGGCGCTGTCAAAGCGGACCCTTTCCACCAGATCGAGGGTTTGCGCAAAATCTTCGTCCGTTTCGCCGGGAAAGCCGACCATGATGTCGGTGGTAAGCGCTGCTCCCGGAATGGCCTCCCGGATTTTTTCCACCAGCGCCAGGTAGTCTTCGCGGGTGTAACCCCTGTTCATCATGCGCAAAACGCGGTTGCTTCCCGCCTGCACGGGCAGGTGGACGTGCTCGCAAATCTTTTCGCCCCGGGCAATCGCTTCGATCAGGCGGGGGGAAAAGTCCCGGGGGTGGGAAGTGGTATACCGGATGCGTTCGATCCCTTTAATCTGGTTGACTTCCGTTAAAAGTCCGGCAAAATCCACGTTCCCCGGGAGATCCCGGCCGTAAGAATTAACGTTTTGACCGAGCAGCGTCACTTCTTTATACCCCTGCGCCGCCAGGTCCCTGATCTCGGCCAGGATGTTCTCCGGTGGCCGGCTGCACTCCCGGCCGCGGACGTACGGAACTATGCAGTAGGTGCAAAAATTGTTGCAGCCGAAGGTGATCACTACCCAGGCTTTAACGCCGCTGGCCCGCCGGATGGGCAGGCCCTCCGGCGCCGGTTCGGAGCGGTCCAGCAGTTCCACCACCGTCCGGCGGCTCTCTTTTGCCTGTTCGATCAATTCTCTCAGGCGGGGAAGATTATGCGTGCCGAAAATCAGGTCGACGTAAGGGAAGCGGTCCCGGATTTTTTTGGCCGCCGCTTCCTGCTGGGTCAGGCAGCCGCCTACGCCGATCAGCAGGCCGGGCCGGTTCATTTTCAGCCGGCGGAACTCCCCGAGCAATCCGTAAATTTTGTTTTCGGCCGTCTCCCGCACGCAGCAGGTATTGACCAGGATAACGTCCGCCTCTTCCCTGCGCTTTGCCGGCCGGTAGCCCATTTCTTCCAGAATCCCGGCCATTACTTCGGAATCGTGTTCGTTCATCTGGCAGCCGTAGGTCAAAACGAGATATTTCTGTCCCGGCTGCCGTTCCCGTTCCCGTTCCTGTTCCTTTTCCTGTTCTTGCCTTTGTACCCGTTCGTGTTCCTGCACCTGCTCCCGGTGATCCTTCACCATGTCACCTCTTCGCGGCCGGCGGCACGCTTTTTGCCTTCGCCTTTGCCTTTTTCTCGCCGTCCCTTTTATTATACTCCACAGTCCGGTTCAGAACAAGAAAAGCTGAACAAAACAAAAACCCCGCCGGCCCGCTGAATTTTCAAACAGGCCCCGGGAAGAAAGCAATTTTCGGAAATAGACACCCATGCTGCAAACACAGCACCAGCAGAGGATGAAAATTAGCGAAGGTTATTTTCAGGATAAAAGCAGCAAGGTACAGAGGCCCAAAGGCCCAGAGGCGCAAAGAAACAACGAGGTGACCAGGAAATTGAATATTTTACTTTGTGCCTCTGTGCCTGGGAACTTTGTGCCTGATCTTTCAGGATAGTTGAAATCATTATTTTAAGCCGGATATAACGAAGGTACTAACTAATTAATTCACAGAACTTTTTCCAGGTTTAAGAGCAGCCACAAATTATTTTCCTTTTTCACTACACCGTTTAGATAATCCACGTCGTCACCCACCACGGACGGCGGCTCCACCTCGTTTTCCGTGAAGCGCCCCACTTCCGTTACGTTATCAACGATGATGCCTACTTTTTGACCCTTCAATTCCACCACGATGATGCGGGTGGCGTCGTCGTACCCGCTGACCGGCAAATTCAGGCGCCTGTTCATGTTGATCACCGGGATGATGTTTCCCCTGAGATTGATAATTCCTTCCACGTAAGGCCTGGTGTTTGGTACGCGGGTGATGGCGGTCATTTTGACGATTTCCTGGATCTGGTGAATGGGCAAGGCGTACTGCTGATCGTTCAGCTGGAAGATGACCAGTTGTCCTTCCTGGTTCACGGTCTCTTTAACCCCCCTTTCTCGCCTGGCGTTCGCCTGTCCGCCGCTGCTTAGCCTGCCGCTGATTCGCCGTCGTTCCGCTGCTTTCGGGACGAACCAGGCAGCGCTGCAAAATGCAATTCGACCGCACTTCACTCCAGTTTTCTGCCCAGGTGGGCGGCCATTTTGCGCAGGTCCGCCATCATGGCGGCAAAGTTGTCCGGGGTCAGCGACTGGGGACCGTCGCACAAAGCTTCCTGCGGGTTGGGGTGAACTTCTACGAGCAGCCCGTCCGCTCCGGCGGCCAGGGCGGCCCGGGCCATCGCCGGAACGTAGCGCCATTTCCCGATGGCGTGGCTGGGATCGACCACCACCGGCAGGTGGCTTAAGTGTTTCACCACCGGAACGGCGCAGAGGTCCAGGGTGTTGCGCGTATAGGTTTCAAAACTCCGGATGCCCCTTTCGCACAGGATTACCTGGTGGTTTCCCCCCGCCATGATGTACTCGGCGGCCATCAACCACTCCTCGATGGTGGCGGAAAGCCCCCGCTTCAAAAGAACCGGCTTGTTCACCGCGGCGACTTCTTTGAGCAGGTTGAAATTCTGCATGTTGCGCGTGCCGATCTGCAAAATGTCGGCATACTCGGCCACCAAAGGAACGGCCCGGGTGTCCATGACCTCGGTTACAATGTACAGACCGGTAGCCGCGCGGGCCTCGGCGAGGAGCTCGAGGCCTTCTTTTTCCAACCCCTGGAAGGAGTAGGGAGAAGTGCGCGGTTTATATGCCCCCCCGCGTAAAATGGTCGCCCCCGCTTCTTTTACCTGGTGCGCCACCTCCAGCAGCTGCTCGCGGCTTTCCACCGCGCAGGGTCCGGCCATGATGTGGATTATTTCGCCGCCAATCGCCAAATTTCCTACCTTGACGACAGAATCTTCCTGCTTAAATATTCGGCTGGCCAGTTTAAAAGGTTGAAGGATCGGGACAACTTTTTCCACCCCGTCCATGGCTTCCAAACCAAGGTCGCCGGCCCGCGTCCGGTCCCCGATGGCGCCGATGATGGTCCTTTCTACCCCCCGGGAAAGATGAATCTGGAAGCCGGCCTTTTCCAGCCGCCGGATCACGGCGTTAATCTGCTTTTCGTCAGCGTGATGATCCATTACAACCACCATCAGTCCTGTGCTCCTTTCGGTGAGTATTTTACGGTTTAAAAAAACAAAAAAGCACTCACAGGGGAGTGCCCTTGGTGTGGAAAAGCACCGTTAACCGCCTCCTCTGCCGTTCTACCATGCTTCGCCGGCCCTCACGCCGGCATCTTCCTCGCCGGTTCTTCCTCACTGTTATCCTGCCGGTTATTCTCCGCCGGCTCTTCCCTGGCTGATTCCGGCAAAACCAACCATCCTGCATTTTTATATGTTAACATAATCCAAACCCGGGGGCAACCCCCTGTTTCCCTCGTTTTGATCACTATTTTTTCCGGAACTATTTTAAAGCAGATTTTATTTCGCGCACAAATTTGCTCACGGCGTCCACCGCCGAGGAACCCTGTTCGGTGACGATCTGGACAATTGCGCTGCCGACCACCACGGCGTCGCAAAAAGGAGCGGTTTGCGCGGCCTGGGGCGGCCCGGCGATGCCGAAACCAACGGCCACCGGCAAGCGGGTATATTTCCGGACCCGGCCGGTAAACTGCCCCAGATCGGTGTCGATGCGCTCCCGCGCCCCGGTCACTCCCGTGACGGAAACGCAGTAAACAAACCCGCGGGCGCCGGCGGCGATTTTCTGCAAGCGGCTTTCCGTGGTGGTCGGCGCCGCCAGGGGAATCAAGGCCAGCCCGCAAGAATCCATTATTTCCAGCAGCGGTCCGGCCTCTTCACAAGGAAGATCGGGAACGATCAGGCCGTCCACGCCGGCCCCGGCCGCATCGCAGGCGAACTTTTCCAGGCCGTACTGCAGAACCGGGTTGTAATAGGTCATGAAAATCAGGGGGACGCCGGTCCGGGAGCGGATTTGGGCCGCCGTCCGGATAATCGCGGCCACGCGCACCCCCTTTTTTAAAGCCCGGAAGGAAGCCTTTTGAATGGCGGGGCCGTCGGCCACGGGGTCGGAAAAGGGGATGCCCAGCTCAAGGAAGTCCGCCCCCGCCCTTTCCATTGCTTCGGCCAGGCGGGCAGTCGTGTCCAGGTCGGGGTCGCCGGCCGTCAGGTAAGTGATCAGTCCCTTTTCGTTCCGGGCGGCCAGTTCGGCAAACTTGGCGGCAATCCGGTGAAGAGAAGCCATTTATTCAACCTCCATAACTTTGCTTACCGTTTCCACATCCTTATCCCCCCGGCCGGAAAGATTCACCACGATGATCTTCCCGGCATCCAGGCGGGGCGCCATTTTGACCGCCTGCGCAAGGGCGTGGGCGCTTTCCAGGGCGGGCAGGATTCCTTCCGTCCGGGCCAGCAGCCGGAAGGCGGCCAGGGCTTCCGCATCGGTCACGGCCGTATAGACCACCCGGCCGCTTTCTTTTAAGTAGCTGTGTTCGGGCCCCACCCCGGGGTAGTCCAGACCGGCGGAAATGGAATGGGCCAGCTTGATCTGGCCGTCCTCATCCTGCAAAACGTAGCTGAGCGAACCGTGCAGCACGCCCGGCCGCCCGCAATTTAAAGTCGCCGCGTGCCGGCCGGAGGCCAGCCCCTGCCCGGCCGCTTCCACCCCGATGAGCTGCGTCTCTTCGTCTTCCAGAAAAGAGTAAAAGATTCCCAGGGAGTTGCTCCCCCCGCCTACGCAGGCCAGGATGTAATCGGGCAAGCGGCCGGCGCAGGCCAGGATCTGTTCCCTGGTTTCCTCGCCGATAATTTTTTGAAAATCTCTCACTATCATGGGGTAGGGATGCGGGCCGGCCACCGAACCGATCAGATAATAAGTGGTCTCCACGTTGGTCACCCAGTCGCGCAGGGCTTCGTTCATGGCGTCTTTCAGCGTCCGGCTGCCGGTCGCCACGGGGCGCACCTCCGCGCCCAGCAGCCGCATTCGGAAAACGTTCAAGGCCTGCCGCGCCATATCTTCTTCCCCCATGTAAACGACGCACGCCATTCCGAAAAGGGCGGCTGCCGTAGCGGTGGCCACCCCGTGCTGCCCCGCCCCCGTTTCGGCGATAATCCGCCGCTTTCCCATCCGGCGGGCCAGCAAGATCTGCCCGAGGGTGTTGTTGATTTTATGGGCCCCGGTATGGTTGAGGTCTTCCCGCTTCAAATAGATCCCGGCGCCCCCGAGGGCTTTGGTCAGCCGCCCGGCAAAATATAAAGGCGAGGGGCGCCCAACGTAATTTTGCAAGTAGTAGTCCAGTTCCCGCTGAAATTCCGGCTCCGCGCGCGCGGCCAGGTACCCTTTTTCCAGCTCCTCCAGGGCGCTCATCAACGTTTCCGGCACGTAGCGCCCGCCGAAACGCCCGAAATAACCCCGTTCATCCGGTAATTGGGCTGTTGCTGACGGCATTTTTCATCCCTCTTTGGCTTTTTTAATGAATTCTTTGATCTTTTCCCGGTCCTTGCGCCCGTTCGTTTCCACCCCGCTGCTTACGTCCACGCCATCAGGCCGGGCAATCCGGATGGCTTCCTGAACGTTTTGCGCGTTCAGGCCGCCGGCCAGAATAATTCTTCCGGCGTAGTTCAACTTTAGTTTCCCGGCCAGGCGCCAGTCAAAAGATTTTCCGGTCCCTCCCGCCCGCCCGGGTACGTAGGTATCCAGCAAAATGGCCGCAGCGTCGTAACTGCCCACCGCTCCTGTCAGGTCCCCTGCCCCCACGCGAAAAGCCTTAATCACCGGCAGACCGGCCAGGCGGCAATACCGGGGCGATTCCGAACCGTGCAGCTGGACGGCGTCCAGTCCGCAAAAACGGGCGATTTCCTGCACCTCATGCAGGGGCGCATCGACAAACACGCCGATCTTCACAATCCCCGGGGGCAAGGCCCGGATAATCGCTTTCGCCTGCACCGGGGCGACCTGCCGCCGGCCGGGGGCGAAAACGAACCCCAGCGCGTCGGCGCCGGCGCGGGCGGCAAAAAGAGCGGTTTCCAGGTCCCGAATACCGCAAATCTTCACCCAGACCATGGTGGTGCTTCCCTCTCCATCCCCAGCAACTCCCTGACCTTTCCGGCAACGTCCGGGCTGCGCATCAGGGCTTCGCCGACCAGGGCGGCGTCTACCTCATGTTCCTGCAGCGCCAGCATGTGGGCGCGGCTGCTGATGCCGCTTTCACTGACCACAACGACTCCGCGGCCGGGAATGTACCGCCTCAAGGAAAAGGTGGTGTTCAGGTTGGTTTGAAAGGTGCGCAAATCGCGGTTGTTGATCCCGATGATCGCTGCGCCCGAATCCAGGGCGCGCGTTAATTCCTCCCGGGTATGCACCTCGACCAGGCAGCTTAAACCCAGTCCGGCGGCCAGCCGCTGGTATGCCGCCAGCTCGCGGTCGCTTAAAACAGCCGCGATCAGCAGAACGGCGTCGCTGCCGCAAAAACGGCTCTCCAAGAGCTGGTACGGATCGATCAGGAAATCCTTCCGCAGCACGGGCAGGGTGGTTGCTTGCCGCACCGCCGGCAAAAATTCAAGCCGGCCGGCGAAAAATTTTTCTTCCGTCACCACGGAAATTGCCGCCGCGCCCGCCTCCGTGTACACGCGGGCAAACTCCGCCGGATCGAACGGCGCTTGCCTGATCACCCCTTTGGAAGGAGAAGCGCGCTTGATTTCGGCGATCAAAGCAATTTCCTTTTCCCGTCGGATGGCTTCGGCGAGCGGCCGGCAGGGCGGCATTCGGGCCAGCCGCCGCTCCATCTCGGCCAGGGGAAACAACTCTTTTCGGCGGGCCACTTCCCGCCGCTTCCAGGAGACGATTTCGTCCAGGATCACAGCGCGGCCACCAGCTTTTTCGCCCTTTTGGTAAACTCCCTTAACTGCTCCAGTTTGGCCAGGGCCAAACCTTCGTCAATGCTCTGCGCCGCCTTTTCCAGGCCTTCCGCCACACTGCCGGCGGCCCCGGCGGCCAGAAAGGCAAAGGCGGCGTTGATTAAAACGGCGTCCCGCCGCGGTCCGCGGGCGCCTTTTAAGATCTCCAGCGTAATGGCCGCGTTTTCTTTCGGAAGGCCGCCTTTTAAGGCGTCAACCGGCACTCTCGGGAAGCCGTAATCCGCCGGGTCCACGCGGTAATTCCGGACTTCCCCCCGGCAAACCTCGCAGACATCGGCCGGGCCGGACAAAGAGATTTCGTCCAGGCCGCCGTCCCCGTGCACCACGAAGGAACGGTGCGTTCCCAGCCGCAACAGCACCGCCCCCAGCTTCTCCGTCAATCCGGTGCTGTAAACCCCCACTATCTGGGCGCCCGCTCCCGCCGGATTGGTCAGCGGACCCAGGACGTTGAAAACGGTGCGGATTCCGATTTCCCGCCGGGGGCCGGCGGCGTACTTCATCGCCCCGTGCAAAACGGGGGCAAACAAAAAGGCAATCCCCAATTCCTCCAGGCAGGCCTCCACCTGTCCCGGCTCCAGATCCACGCGCACCTGCATGGCTTCCAGCAAGTCCGCCGAGCCGCACCGGCTGGAAACGGAGCGGTTCCCGTGTTTGGCCACCGGGATTCCCGCCCCGGCCACGACGAAGGCAACAGTGGTGGAAATATTAAAAGTGTGGGCGCCGTCCCCGCCCGTTCCGCAGGTATCCACCACCAGGGGCTGCCGGGAACGGATGGGAATGGCCTTGCGGCGCATCACCCGGGCAAAACCGGTAATTTCCTCCACCGTTTCCCCTTTTAAACGCAGGGCGGTGAGCAAAGCGGCGATTTGGGCCGGACTGGCCTGGCCTTCCATGATCAATTCCATCGCCTGTTCGGCCTCCGTTTCTGATAAATCGCCGCCGCCGACCACCCGGGCAATGGCCTGCTTGATTATTTCCGGATCGTGCTGCATAAACTTTTCCTCCTTTCCCCTTTTCACCATCTGCCGCTTTGGTAAGCGAGAAAGTTCCGGAGCAACTGCAAACCGTGTTCCGTTAAAATTGATTCCGGGTGAAACTGGACCCCCTCCACGGTGAACTCCCGGTGGCGCAAACCCATGATTTCCCCTTCCGCCGTCCAGGCCGAGATCGCCAGGCAGGAAGGCAGGCTTTCCTTCTCCACAATTAACGAATGGTAGCGGGCGGCCTTAAAAGGGGAGGGAATCCCCCGGAAAATGCCCCGGCCGTCGTGGTAAATCAGCGAGGTTTTGCCGTGCATCAGGCGGGCGGCCTGGACGATCCGGCCGCCGAAACACCGGCCGATGGCCTGGTGGCCCAAACAAACGCCCAGGATCGGGACGCTGCCGGCCAGCCGCCGGACGGTCTCCAGGGTGATCCCCGCCCTGTCCGGCGTCCCCGGCCCCGGGGAAATCACCACCCGGGCAGGATTGAGTGCCAGCAGTTCCAGCACGCTGATCTGGTCGTTGCGCCAGACCCGCACCTCCGCGTCCAGCCGGCCCAGGTATTGAACCAGGTTGTAAGTAAAGGAGTCGTAGTTATCGATCATGGCCAGCAACTGAACCACCCCCTTGCATTCTTTCCAGGGTTTCCAGCAAAGCCTGCGCTTTCTTCACCGTCTCCGCGTATTCTCCGGCCGGGTCGGAATCGGCGACGATCCCCGCGCCGGCCTGGACATACGCGCTACCCCGGGAAAAAAGCACGGTCCGGATCGTAATGGCCGTATCCAGGTTGCCGTTAAAGCCGATATAGCCGATGGCCCCCGCATAAGGGCCGCGCGCGGCCGGTTCGAGTTCGGCAATAATTTCCATGGCCCGCACCTTTGGCGCGCCGGAGACGGTTCCTGCCGGAAAACAGGCTTTCAAGGCATCAAAAGCCGTCCGGCCGGGCGCCAGGCGGCCCTTGACGGAAGACACCAGGTGCATGACGTGGGAATACTTTTCTACCGTTAAAAACTGCGGAACTTCAACGCTTCCGGCCGCGCAGACCCGCCCCAGATCATTCCGTCCCAGGTCAACCAGCATGACGTGCTCGGCCCTTTCCTTGGGGTCGGCCTGCAATTCCCGGGCCAGCCGCTCATCTTCATCCTTTGTCCCGCCCCGCGGGCGGGTGCCGGCAATCGGCCTGGTTTCCACGTCTTCCCCCTCCACCCGCACCAGCATTTCCGGGGAAGAGCCCGCCACCGCCAGCTCCCCGAAGTTCAAGAAATATAAATAAGGAGACGGGTTCACAGCGCGCAGGCGGCGGTAAGCCAAAAAGGGATCCCCGGCAAAAGGCCGGCAAAAGCGCTGGGAAAGCACAACCTGCAAAATTTCTCCCTGCCGGATGTATTCCTTGGCCCTTTTTACCGCGTCTAGAAAACTCTCCCGGGTGAAATTGGATCCGGCCGGCGAAAAATGCGGGTCCGGGCTCCCCCGGCAGTTTGCGCCGCCGTTTAATAACGGAATACTTTCCCGTTCCGGGCCGTTTAAAACGCGCAAAACCTCTTCGATTTTCCGGACGGCCCGGGTATAAGCCCGCTGCGGGGAATCTCCCGGAAAGCTGTTTACCACAATGCGCAGCGTGTGCCGGACGTGGTCGAAAATCAGCACCGTACCGCAAAACAGGAAGGAGCAGTCGTCGAAAGGCAAATCATTTTTGTTTCCGGAAGGCAGCTTTTCCAGCCAGTGCACTAAATCGTACCCGAAATACCCGGCGGCGCCGCCGAAAAACCTGGGCAGTTCCAATTCGGGCACCCGGAAGGAGGAGATCAGGTTTTCCAAAATTTCAAAGGGATTTCCGGCCACCTTCTGAACGGCGCCGCCTTCCTGCTTCCACACCCGGCCCGTCTTTCCCCGGTGACTGTAGGCAAGGAAAGGATCGATACCGAGAAAGGAGTAGCGGGCCACCCTTTCGCCCCCCTCGACGCTCTCCAGCAGGCAGCCCGGGCGCCCCCCGGAAACCTTCCAGTAAACGGTGATCGGCGTCTGCGTATCGGCAAAACACTCGTAGCTTACCGGAATCAGGTTGAAATGTTTGCTTAACGCCAGATATTCTTTTTGCGAAGGGGTATCCAAAAACATCTCCTCCGATTCCCAAATAAAAACCGGCGTTGTAGACGAACGCCGGTGATGCTTGCAAAAAACAAACCCCCGCTCATCTCAACTGATCTCGCCTAACCTAAAACTCAACTCATCTCATCTATTCAATTGTCCGAATAAATAATAACAGAAAAGAAAGCCCCTGTCAACCGATCAATTAATTAATGAAATTGCCTTATTCTTCGCGCCTTTCCAGATACCTCTCCAGTTTCCGTTTCACTCTTTGCAGCGCGTTGTCGATGGACTTCACGTGCCGCTTTAAATCTTCGGCAATCTCCTGGTAGGACTTTCCCTCCAGATAGGACATGAGTACCTTCCACTCCAGGGAGCTCAAAATCTCCCCCATTTTTTCCTCAATATCAAAAAACTCCTCCCGACTGATGATCAGCTCCTCGGGATCGGTTACTTTCGCGCCGGAAACGATATCCATGAGCGTGCGGTCGGATTCTTCGTCGTAAATGGGCTTATTGAGCGAGATGTAGGAATTCAGCGGGATATGCTTTTGCCGGGTGGCCGTCTTGATGGCGGTGATGATTTGCCGGGTGATGCATAATTCTGCAAAGGCCCGGAAGGAGGACAACTTGTCCAGCCGGAAATCACGAATTGCCTTATATAAACCGATCATCCCTTCCTGGATGATATCTTCGCGGTCGGCCCCGATTAGAAAGTACGAACGGGCCTTGGAACGGACAAAATTTTTATATTTATTGATTAAATATTCGAGGGCGGCATCATCTCCTTCCCTGGCGTACTCCACTACTTCCTCGTCGACCATGAATTGATAACAACCCGGAACCTCCATTTGGACATTTACATTGACATTCGGGTTCACGCTATCCCTCCCGCCTAAAATCTCCGCCTTTATAATCAACCAACCAGATCATTCGAAGGAACGGGAAAGGCAAATACAAGCCTATTATAACTTAGGGTTAAAATAACGTCAAGATCATGTTTTTTTTCGCCGCCAGTTCTCTAAAAAAACGCGGATTTTTCCTTTTAAACGGTTCTCCAGGTAGGCGTCGGCGGGCCGTTCCGGACTGCAAAAACGCTTCCCTGCTTTGGCTTCCTGCCGGATGCTGTCCAGCAGTTCCTGCGGGGTCAGGCGGCAGGCTCCCTGTCCCAAAACCATGCGCTGCTCCGCCCAGTCGGAAGTGGCCACGTAAACGGCGCCTTCCCTGGACAACTCCCCAACCAGCTTTTCGATGAGGGAGTCGGCCGTCTCCCCGAAGGCGGTGTAAATCACCTGCAAACCCGGCATTTCTTCCGTGCGGGCCGCGGATTCTCTCACCCGGTAGGCGTCGAAAACCAGGATGACCTGCCGGCCGGTGAGGGCTGCGTAGTTAACCAGGATGTCGATGAGTTTCAGCCTGGCGTGTTCCAGGCCGGATTTGCGCAGCTCCTCGAAATGCGGCCAGGCAAAGATGATGTTGTAGCCGTCAACGATCAGGTACTCTTTCATGGGCGGCCCTTCTCCTTTGCCGGAAAACTTCGTAGGCCAGGACGGCGGCCGCTGCAGAAGCGTTTAAGGAGGTGATCCGCCCCGCCATGGGCAGGCGGACCAGGGCATCGCAAAT
This sequence comes from Armatimonadota bacterium, assembly GCA_023511535.1. Taxonomy (GTDB): domain Bacteria; phylum Bacillota; class Desulfotomaculia; order Desulfotomaculales; family Nap2-2B; genus JAIMBK01. The sequence continues at coordinate 2,839 of JAIMBK010000009.1, read as the reverse complement.
TTTCCGGATCTGCGGGCCCAGCCCCTTCCCTTCGCTGCCGACGACCAGGGCCAGCGGCCCATCCAACCGCGCTTCCCAGAATAGATCCCCGGCGGAACTTTCCGCCCCCACCACCCAGAGGTTTTTTTGCTGAAGATACCGGATCGTCCGGGCCAGATTGGTCACCCGCGCCACCGGCAGGTATTCCGCGGCCCCCGCCGCCGCCTTCAGGACCGCCGGCGTAAGGGAAGCGGAGCGGCGGGCGGGGATGACGATGCCGTGGGCGCCGGCAGCTTCCGCGGTACGCATAATGGCGCCCAGGTTATGCGGATCGGTGATGCCGTTCAAAAGAAGAAAAAAAGGATCCTCTTCTTTTTCCCTGCACCAGGCCAGGAGGTCGTCCACCGTGACGTATTCTTTTTCCGCCGCCAGGGCGGCCACGCCCTGGTGCACCGTCCCGGGAGCCAGCTTATCCAGGTAAACCCGTTCCACCTGCTGGATGGGAATGCCCTTTTCCCGGGCCAGCCGGCAGATCTCTTGAATCGCGCCGCCGGTGGCCCCCCGGGCCAGCAGCAGCTTGTTGACGGGGCGGCCCCCGCGCAAGGTTTCCCGCACGGGGTTCCGGCCTGCAACCACGTTGGCTGGTTTCAAGAAAATCCTCACCTACGCGCCTTCAAAAATCATTTCCATCAGCTCGTTCAGGCGCTCGTATTCTTCCTTGAGATATAAAAACCCGATCAACGCTTCGAACGCCGTGCTGTAATGATAATTTTCCGGGCTGGCCCCTTTGGGCGGGTGGGTAATTTTGGCGTTTCTTCCGCGCCGCGCGACAGCCGCTTCGGCTTCGGTGAGGCCGCCGGCTGCCAGCCGGCGCATTATCGCGGCCTGAAAATCCGCCCGGACGTATTTGACCGTTTCTTTGTGCAACTGGTCCATCCTGACCAGCCCGATGCTAACCAGGCGCTGGCGGACGAGCAGCTCGTAAACGGCGTCCCCCAGGTACGCCAGGACCAGGACCGGCAATTCTTCCGGTTTCAGGTCGTTGCTTGTAGGTGAAGCGGTTATCTTCATAATTTCGACAATATCCGGGAACTGTTCACAATGACTTACTTCCTCTTCATAAAGATATATACAAGAGTATCTACCCTAACTCCTAATCCCTAACCCCTGCTTTTCCAGCGGGGGCCCTGGGGGGTGTCTTCTATGACGATCCCCAGCCCTTTTAAGCCGTCCCTGATCCGGTCGGCGGTAGTCCAGTCTTTTTTGGCCCGGGCCTCCTGCCTGACCTGGAGAAGCAGTTCGATTAAGGACTGCACCAGTTCCCCCGCTTCCGCATCCGCTCCGGGCCGCTCCGCGAGCACGATTTCCCCTTGCGCACCGGTTTTGAACAGCCCCAGCACTTCGTTGAAGTCCGCAAACAGTCCGGAAATTTTGGCCAGCACGTCCCTGGCGGGAGCAGTTTCTTCCTGCAGGTAGCTGTTTGCTTCCCTGGCCAGCTCAAAGCAGTAGCTTAAGGCCAGGGCGGTGTTGAAATCGTCGTCCATGGCTCCTTCAAATTGCCGGCGGAGGGTCTCCAGCCTGGCCAGGCAGTCCCGGTCCCGGTCGGTCATTTCTGTCCGTTGCTGCCCGCGAAGGGCCTCGCCGACCAGTTGCAGGCTGTTTTTGAGGCGTTCCCGGCCCCGGCCGGCGGACTCCACTTTTTCGTCGTCGAAATCCAGCGGGCTGCGGTAGTGCGTCGATAACAAAAAGAAGCGCACCACCAGCGGCGAAAATTTTTTCAGGACGTCCCGCACCAGGAAGAAGTTCCCCAGGGACTTGGACATTTTTTCCTGGTTGACGGTGATGAAACCGTTATGCATCCAGTAGCGCACGAAAGGCTGCCCGGTGGCCGCTTCGGACTGGGCGATTTCATTTTCGTGGTGGGGGAAAATGAGGTCCATGCCTCCGCCGTGGATGTCAAAATTAGCCCCCAGGTATTTTAAGGACATGGCCGAACACTCGATGTGCCAGCCCGGCCGCCCCGGCCCCCAGGGACTGGGCCAGGAAGGTTCGCCAGGCCTGGCCGCCTTCCAGAGGGCGAAGTCCAGGGGGTTCTTTTTCCGGGGGTTCACCTCCACCCGCGCCCCGGCCAGCATTTCGTCCGGAGACCGCCGGGAAAGTTTGCCGTAGGCGGGAAAGGAGCTGATGTCAAAATAGACGTCCCCGTCGACTGCATAGGCCGCTCCTTTATCGATCAACACCTTGACCAGCCCGATGATGTCTTCCATGTGTTCAGTAACCTTCGGGTGGATGTCCGCCCGCCGGACATTCAGGGCGTCGGCATCCCGGAAATATTCGGCCACGTACCGCCGGGAAAGCTCCAGGGGGTCTTCTCCTTCTTCGGCGGCCCGGTTGATGATTTTGTCGTCGATGTCCGTAAAATTCTGGACGTAGGTGACCTGATACCCTTTGTATTGCAGGTAGCGGCGGACGGTGTCGAAAAAGACCAGCGGGCGGGCGTTGCCGATGTGGATGTAATTGTAGGTGGTCGGCCCGCAGACGTACATAGAGACTTTGCCCGGCTCCCGCGGGATGAATTTCTCTTTTTTGCGCGTGAGGGTATTGTATATTTCCATGAAACCGCAAGCACTCCTCAGAAAATAGAATCTAATTACCATTATCATGCAGCAGAATTAACTTCTTCCAGAGTCACTTTATAACCAAGCTCTTCTAGTCGACGTACCAGCCGCCGCTCTAACTTCTTCTTATTTAGCTTGTGGAAGTAATCACTGCCCAGTTCGTGATAAGGCACACCTTCGGTTAAAATGTGGTAGATAGCGATAGCAATGGAATGGGCGACCGCAACCAACGCTTTTTTCTT
>JAIMBK010000088.1 GCA_023511535.1 Armatimonadota bacterium | reverse complement strand
TCCAGCTCCGGCGTTAGCTTCCTTGGGCCTTTAGGTCCCGCCGGTTTATCCAATAACCCGGCCATGCCCTCTTTTTCGAAACGGGCCTTGGTGTCGTAAAAGGTTTTCCGGGTGTAGCCGAACTCACTACATACCTTGACCACCGGCTTTTTGGTGGTGGCTTCCAGGCGCAGCATCTCATATTTTACCTGGGCGCTGTCGCTTTCTTTGAAAAATTTATTCTGGGCCAGTTCTGGCGGCAGATGACCCCTTTCTGGCATCTGTCTCCCTCCCGTAGTAATCTGCCACTATTTTACCACAGAAAGGAGACGATGTATAGTAGTTATTGTCTATTGTGAGCAAAAATATTTTGTCCTGCTTGGTCTGTTTTGGTCAATAGATTCTGGCTTTGTCTAAAATGTACTTTTCAAGGAGCATCGGTAAGTTAAGTTTTGCAGCTGACTGGTGGACATATACCCCGTTACACATGTAGTGTCTTTTACCTTTATTTTAAGCATTTTCATGATCTTGGTTGTTTCTTGCTTGTGTCTTAGAAATTACTGGAACAATAATGCAAAATATAAACTCTGGCCGGAATTCTTGATGTCTATGGTCTCCAGTGTGGTTCTGGTTGCTTGAAGTATCTGGTACACGTTACACATTTTAAAAGTGGGGATGCTTCAGTACCGTGACCCAAAAATTCACGCCATAAGAGAGGCTGAATTTGGCAGTAATCTGTTCTTCAATGCCCAGGAATTTTTTGAGATCGTCAACTGTAATATGCATATGTTATACTTTTTTAGCTTACTTCTATCATTGTTAGATATGAATTTTGTATTTTATTAACTTTAGAGTCAAAAGTTAAGTTTACGAATTATTTTAATTTGGAGGCATTAAGTATCCCCCCGAAAAAAGCATCCTGAATTACACCGATGTAACTACGAGGGGAATTAGACCAATACTCTGGCCATTCCTTGCATTTCTGATGTTTGTATACGCAAAACTCATGCCACCCAACGAGAAAAAGAGAAGAGAGGAGAAGGGTGCATAATCAAGGGAAAAGAAAAAGGATCAGGGGGAAAGAAAAAGAAGCCGCGTCGCAAAACACGACGCGGCCAGGTCGTTGTGTTGCCGATTGCAACACGAAGAATAACTTTTCCGGCGTGTCGCAGTTTTTCCGTGCGTCGCAAAAAGAAACGCCTCTGGCGTACCTGCGCGCAGAAAACAAATACCCCGGGGCGGTGCCCAGGGGCGGCGGTCTTTTAAGGCTTACCGGCTGCTTCCGAGTCCCAGTTTACGTGTTTTCTCCGGGCCCAGCTTCCGGTAGATGGTGCTTCTGTGAACCCCTAAGTGTCGCGCCGCGAGAGCCACATTACCGTTGCACAGGCGCAAGGTTTCCTGGATGGCCTCCAGTTCCCGCTCCTTAAGTGGAGCTATAGGTATTTTTTTCGTCTTTACCATTCCCCCGACGGCAGTCCGGATATGGTCAGGAAGAGAAAAAGAAAAGATAACCGCGTCGTCGCTGGAAGCGAGTACAGATTCGATCACGTTTCGCAACTCCCGCACGTTGCCGGGCCAGGGATAAGCCAGCAAGGCGCGCTGCGCTTCCTCTTCAACCGCCACGTCTTTTTTGAGGAAGCGGGAAGCAAATTCCCGGACCTGCAACATTATGTCGCCTTTCCGCTCCCGCAAAGGGGGGAGGTGGATTTTGACCACATTGAGGCGGTAGTAAAGGTCGGTGCGGAAGCGACCGCAGGCCACTTCGTGCTCGAGGTCCCGGTTAGTCGCGGCAATGATGCGGACATCTAAAGGGGTTACATTCTTCCCCCCCAGGCGGACGAGGAGTTTTTCTTCAATTACCCGGAGCAAGACAACCTGCATATCGAGGGGCATGTCCCCAATCTCATCCAGAAACAGCGTCCCTCCGTCCGCAAGCTCAAATTTTCCGATCTGGCCGCCCTTCCGCGCCCCCGTGAAAGCTCCTTCCTCGTAGCCGAAGAGTTCGCTCGCCAGGAGTTCGCGGGGAACAGCGGCACAGTTTATGGCCACAAAAGGCCCTTCCCTCCGGTTGCTTGCATTGTGGATAGCCTGCGCAAAGATATCCTTGCCGGTGCCGCTTTCCCCTGTGAGAAGTACAGTGCAGTTGCTTCTCGCAACCTTCTTTGCCTTCTCCACCGCTTCCAGAAACCGCGGCTCTTTGCCGATGATGTCGGAGAAAGTAAACCGTGCCACGTGCCCGGTGTATTTAGTAACCATCCGGCTCACGCGCGTTCCTTCCCTGATCACGAGGACTGTCCCGCTCCTGGTCCCGGCCGACGTTTTCCAGGGACGTACCGTGAGATGCAGCCTCAAAACTTTCGTGGGAAGGACGAGGTTCACCAGTTCGTCCGTAAGGCTCTCCCCGCGGGCAAGCACTTCGTAGAGCCGGCCGTTGAAGCCCTCTTTGGCCTCCGGCGCAAAGATCTGCTCCAGGGGCTTATTAATTAATTTTTGGGAAGTGGCCTGTAAGATCTTTTCCGCGGCGGCATTCAAATACACAATTTTCCCTTCTCTGTTAATTACAACAATTCCATCAAAAAGGGCACTTAAGGTGGCTTCTTTTTGGTTCACCACCTCCCTGAAGCGTAGCTCGTTCGTGATCGCATCAGCAGCTGCCGTTACCATCCCCAGCGAGTGGTGGTGCACGAGTTCTTTCCTGCCGGTCATCCCGATCACGCCGCTGAGTCGGCCGTCCACATCGTAGATAGGGGCGCAGGAGCACGTGACAAAATGAACAAATCGGCAGTAATGCTCCACCCCCCACACCTGGAGGGGTCTCCGGAGGACAAGAACAGTCCCGTACCCGTTTGTCCCAATGGCCTGCTCCGTGAGAAATACTCCTTCCCGCACACTACAGGAGAAAGCAACTTCCTTGCGGGGGTCTCCGGTGATCTTAAGCACGCACCCTTCTTGATCAGCGAGGGAGATCACAAAGTTGGAGCCGCTCACAAGCCGGTACAGCTTTTCCATATAAGGAGTTGCCACGACGAGAAGATCGGCATTTTTTTCTCTCCGGGCACGAAGCTCTTCCCTGGAAAGAACGATTGGTTCCGTCTTCTGGAAGGGATCTACTCCATAAGTGCGGGACCGCTTCCAGGACTCTAAAATCTCCGGGCGGATGCAGGAAGGTTCACTCACCGCGCCCGTACTCACGAATTTCTCCCAGGCTTCAAATAAAACTCTTTCTTCTTGAGACCTGCCGCTCACAACTGAAGCACCTCCTCCTAAAAAAGATTTCAGGGCGGCCCGTATTTAAAACCGGGCGGGGGAGGGAAGGCAGACCCCCCTCCTTCCGGCCTTATTGACGGGCACTGCCTGCTTCGCATCCCGTGGTCCGCCGGCACCCGTGCCCGGTAGCTCCCCTTCTCGAAAGGAGGCTCAGGAAACCTTGACAACCAGGGCGGCACTGGTGTCCCCGGCCGCGCATCCCGTAAACAGCCCGTAACCACCTCCCAGGATCACCAACTCCTCGATCATTTCAATAATCCCGCGGCCGGTGGTAGGTCCCTGGGGATGCCCGTAAATAAGCGAACAGCCGTAATTGTTGATTTTCGTGACATCGACGTTCATTTCCCTGGCCAGGTATAGATCGTTGACCGCAAAGGGGTTGTGCGTCTTGATGACCTTTACCTCCTTGAGGCCAACGCCAGCTTTTTCCAGCGCCATTCTCGCCGCCGGCACCACGGCCATCGCCATGTGGGCCTTGGGCGCGCGGGCGGAACCGTAGGAAAGCACCTGTATTTCGACGCTGTTATCGCTGCTGAGTTCCCGCGCTCGTTCCCTGGTGGTGACGATAATTCCGCAGTTGCCGTCAGCCGGGTGGGTTTGGGTACCGTAAGTGTGCACGCCTCCCTCAAGAACCGGTTTTAACCTGGCCAGCCCTTCCCTGGTCGTAGGATATACACCTTCGTCCGCTTCAAGCAGCCCGGTTTCTTTTCTGCCCCTTTTGTATTCCACCGGAAACATGTAACGCTTCTGGAACTCCCGGTCGTTGGCCAGGGCCTCCTGGTACTGTTCGTAGCGCCTCAGGGTCACCAGATCACAGTCTTCTTTGGTAACCCCGCCCATTTTTTTAACCACGTTTTCCGCGGTCTGGATCATTTCTACCCCGCCCCAGGGGTCTTTGAAGTTATCCATCATCCAGTTCTCCGCAATTACCGTCCCCCCGGGCCCCGCGGGATTGGGCCAGACGGTGTGCGGGCCGTTGGAACAACGGTCCGTCATCAGGCAGAAAACGTTTTTGTAAAGGCCTGTTTCAATGCTCGCCGCCGCTTGATTGACGCAGGTCGTGGACGTGGTGCACGCCTGGGAGATATGACAGGCGGGAATTTCCGTAGCCCCGATGAGGGCAGCCGCCCAGGGAGCGGCCTGAAAGGAGTACAGCTGCCCGACGGTTTTTCCTAAAAAAAGGTAATCAAATATCTTCGCCTCCAGGCCTTTCGCTGCCAGCCACCTCCTGGCGGTCGCCGCCGCCAGTTCGACGGAATGTTCATTTTGCAGGCTCCCCTGCCAGCGGGCAAAGGGGGAACTGTAGTAACCGCGGTAAGGAATAAACGCCTTCGAATACATAAAAATACCTCCCTGATATTTCGAATTAAATAATAAAGCCGCTGCGCCTAAATTCATGCCCGCATTTTGGGCGACAGGTTGGACCACTTACAGGTTTTTAAAATAGCCCATGGGACCCGGCTTAAAGATTCTTTCATCCATCAGCTTAAGACTGTCGCTTATCTTCGGGCGAAACTGCATTTGCCTTAAAATGTGTTCCTCCAGGTTCACCCCGGGAGCAACCTCAACTAAAGTCAACCCGTCCCGGGTAAGTTTAAATACTCCTCTTTCGGTGACTATCGTCACGTCCTTTTGTTGTTCCCAGGCAAGCTTGCCGTTAAAAGTTATCTGCTCTACCTGTTCAACAAATTTTTTAACCTCACCTTCTTTTTTAATGATCAACTTTCCATCCGCTACTTCTTCCACCAATCCCTTGGCGGCGAAAAAAGTGCAAAACACGACCTTGCGGGTCGACTGGGTAATATCGACAAACCCTCCGGTGCCGGCGAATCTTGAGCCAAACTTACTAACGTTGACATTGCCGCTGCGGTCAATCTCGGCGGCCCCCAAAAAAGTCATGTCCAGCCTTCCCCCGTGATAAATATCAAACATGCTGGGCTGCGAGATGATCGCTTCCGGATTAAGAACCGCTCCAAAGTCCGGCCGGCCGGCCGGCAGCCCTCCTATCCCCCCCAACTCTACGGTGAAAGTAAGGTCATTAATGATGCCCTCCTGCTCCGCTATCTCCGCTACAGTGGCCGGGATTCCGATTCCTAAATTCACCACCGCCCCGGGAAACAATTCCATGGCCGCCCGGCGAGCAATCACCCGCTCGGGATCCAGGGGCCGGGCTCCGATCCGCATGCGCGACGGGGGAGGTTTAATTTCCCCGCTGAAATAAGGATTATAAACGGTACTGGGCATCTGCATGTGATTTACGTCAGGATCTTCGGCAACCACGACGGCATCGACTAAAATCCCCGGGACAACCACCGCTTTCGGGTTTAAGGTTCCCCCGGCGGCAACCCGTTCCACCTGAACGATCACCTTTCCTCCACACGCCTTGGCGGCTGAGGCGACAGCCAGTACCTCACATTCCAGAGCTTCGCGTTCAATAGTTACGTTGCCTTTCTCGTCAGCTGTAGTTCCCCTGATCAAGGCAACATGCACAGGAAAACTTTTATAAAACAACCATTCTTCTCCCTCAATATTGACTAACTTTACCATATCTTCCGTTGTGTTCCGGTTTATTTTTCCGCCTTCCTGGCGGGGATCGATCCAGGTACCCAAGCCAATCTTTGTGAACAACCCCGGCTGCTTCGCCGCGATACACCGGTACAGCTGATTCATGACCCCTTGAGGGAAGTTATAACCTTCTATCTCACCCCTGATCAACATATCCCTTAAAGGCGGAGCAGTGTCCGGGTGGGTAACGTACGCCCTTTTTAACAAACCGGGATGGGCGAACCTTGAATCGCCCCGTTCATCATATTCGCCGTGACCGCAACCGCAAACCAGGGTCAAATTTCGAGGGGTTTGTTTTTTTAAATAAGATTCCTCTATACCTTTGACCAAAAACTCGGGGTACATAACCAAACCTGCACCCACAACAGCTACGCTGTCCCCATCCCGAATCAAATTTATAGCTTCCGATCTGTCCATGATTTTAGCACCCACAACCAGGCCTCCCTTCCCAAGATTTCATTGCTTTTTCTTAGCTTTCCCTGTAAATCCTGCACAGAAACGACTTCAGCGATTCAGATCCTACTTCCCTGCTGTACGGCATATCTCCGATGATCATGTTGATACTCGATTCCTTGTACCCGTATTCCGGAGGCTCCTTTTCCGGAAACCACCAGTCGTGGTCGGCGCTGATCACCTCGGGACGGATGCCCTCAAACAGGTCGGCCATCATTCTCACCTTACCGTACCTCGTCTCGATGATCACCCAGTCCCCCTGTTCTATGCCGTACTTTTCCGCCGTTGCCGGGTTTATCTGCACCCTGGGGTGCGGAGCCAGCTTACGTAACTGAGATATTTGCCTGCCTTCTGAATGGAAGTAGCTTCTGCGCCGGGCGCCGGTGGTTATGATGAGCGGGTACTCGCGGTACAGGTCCGGGGTGCTGAAAGGGCTCTCGGGCGGTTCGATGTATCCCGGAAGCGGGTCGACTCCGATCTCCTCAAGGGCCCGGGAATAGATCTCAAATTTTTTGGTGGGCGTCTTAAAGCCCTCTTCAAGGTACTTTTTGTACCTCATTTTTCCCATCAGGTAACCTTTTTGTCTGAATTCACCGAGGCTTACCCCCGACCCCTCCAATACGAACTCCAGGTATTCGTCATAATTCCGCCAGGGAAAATCGTGCTCCAGGCCCAATTTACGGGCAAGGTCGATGATTATCTGACGGTCATCCCGGCACTCCCCCGCTTCCGCCACCTTCTGCCTGGAAAGGACGCAGAATATCTTGTGCAAGTTGCACACATCGTTGGTCTCTAACCAAGAGGCAGCGGGGAGAACAAGATCCGCCAGCTGGGTGGTAGGGGTCATAAAGAGGTCTACAGCGGCGATAAAGTCAATTTTTTTGAGCGCCGCCTCGACATTCCAGGGATGCGTACATCCTACAAGCAAATTTGCGCCCATAATAAACATCATCTTGATCGGCAAGGTTCCGTCGACCACACCCTGCCAGAAGGTAGGAGGATGAATTTCAGCAGCCAGGGGGTATTGATAATCTCCCTTCATCCTCATTTTCCACATCCCATCTTCGTGAAAAACATCAGTCTTTAAAAACGGCGACGGGTAAAAAACAGACTGCTGTTTAACACCCTGCGGAGGGACCCAGAATACATTTCCCCCTGGGATATCGATGTTTCCGGTTATCCCCATTAAAATCAGGATCGCCCTGGCGGTTTGAAAGTTGTTTATATTCTGGTCCACGGCCACTCCCCACTGGATGGCAGCAGGTTTGGTTTTCGCGTACATCCTGGCGGCATCGATAATTTTATCCTTTGGTACCCAGGTGATCTCCGCCACCCGCTCGGGACTATATTCCCTGACAGCTTCCTTCAACTTGTCAAATCCTACAGTCCAGTTGGAGACGAAGTCGTGGTCATAAAGATTTTCGCTGATAATTATGTTGATCATGCCCAGAGCCAGCGCGTCGTCGGTCCCCGGCCTGATCTGCAACCAGATGTCAGCTTTGTCGGCGGCCATAGACCTTCTTGGGTCGATTACAATAATTTTGGCTCCCCGCTTTTTGGCCAGGGCCAGGTGGTGTCCGGCCATTCCGTCGGATGCCCCCGCTTCGTCCCAATTGCAGCCCCACACCACCACGCACTCGGGTTTTTGCCCGCCCAGGCCGTAGAAGTCGCAAACCGGCAGCTGGCCGCAGGTAAACCAGGAAGCCACCACCCGGGGATAATAGCAGATGTGACCGAAGGTGACCGCGTGTTTGATTCCAGCCGCCCTTTTGAACATAGTTGCAAAAAGCATGTAGGGCCTCCCGGTCCCCCTCGCCATTGCTATGGATTCCAGGCCGAACAACTCTTTACATTCCCGGTACTTAGAGGCAATGGTTTCCAGTGCCTCCTCCCATTCTATCCTTTTCCACTTGTTTTCGCCTTTTCTCCCCTCCCTCTTTAATGGATAAAGCAGGCGGTCGGGGTGATACAGCAACTCCACGGAAGCTTTTCCTTTTTCGCAAATATAACCATGGCTGGTGGGGCAATCAGGATCACCCGTTATCTTTTCAACCCTGCCGTTCTTGACGTGCACCAGGACGCCGCAAACCCCGTGACACATCCGGCAGGCGGATTTATAAATGCCGTCCGCCACTACTACTTTCACTGCCCCATTGCTCATGATTATCCTATTTTTTAACCTCCCATCTTTGCCGAGTCCTTGCAGATTCTGCTAGAAAGCCCGCTGCCTACGGCAAGTGCACTCATTATTTAAGGCTTTTCCGTTTTGACCATGCCAAAAGCGTTGTTTTTTACAAAGCCTTCACCGTTTATCCGGGTTTTTAAATTGTGCCTTCCGTTTTTCAAGGAAAGCCCTTACCCCCTCCAGGTGATCCCCGCCGGCAAACCCCAGAGCGGCAAGACACACTTCGTGCTTTAAGCCTGCCGCCAAAGGCATTTCGATCCCTTCGTAAACTGCTTTTAAGGTCAGGCGAACAGCCACCGGAGACTTTTCAGCTATTTTCCCGCATAATTCCTTACAGGCTTCCAGAAGATTTTCCCGGGGCACCACCTTGTTGACCAGCCCGATACTAAGTGCCTTTTCGGCGTCGATCAGTTCGCCCAGAAGAAGCAATTCAAGCGCCTTCCCCAGACCAACCAACCTCGTCAACCGCTGAGTGCCTCCGTTGCCGGGAACAATTCCCAACGCCAGTTCCGGCATGCCTATTCTGGCCCCCTCTACGATCACGCGCAGGCTGCAGGCCAATGCCAGCTCACAACCCATACCGGCGGCATGCCCGTTAATTGCTGCCACCACAGGTTTACTCATGGATTCGATCTGCAGAAATAAATCCTGCCCTTTTTGCGCATAGTCCAGCACATCCAGGGGAGCAAGTTTAAGAAATTCATTCACGTCTGCTCCGGAAGCAAATACTTTACTCCCACTCCCGGTAATTATTACCGATCTAACCGCGGGATCTTTTTCCGCCTGGAAAAAAGCTGAACCCAGCTCTTCAATTGTTTCCCCGTCAATTGCGTTTCTTGTGTCGGGCCTGTTGATTGTAATCAGCACCGTGTTTTCGTTCTCTTCGTAAAGTATTTTTTTAAACATTTTTTCACCCACTTAAATAATTTTTGACACTCGTACCAGCTGGATTATTTCTTATAAATAAAGAAACCCTCGCCGGTTTTTCTTCCCAGCTTACCCGCCTGCACCATTCTTTTATGCAATGTACAGGGCCGATAACGCATGTCACCCGTTTGTTCATACATTACTGTAAAAACGTCAAGCGCATTATCCAGTCCGATGAGGTCCAACAAAGCCAAAGGCCCGATGGGGTGGTTGCAGCCGAGAACCATTGCCTTATCAATATCTTCAGCCGAAGCAAGTCCGTTTTCCAAAGCGTACACCGCTCCATTCAACAAAGGAATCTGTAACCAGTTGACCAGAAAACCAGGGGTATCTTTTGCTCTTACCGTTTCCTTGCCGATCCGGGCACAAAATTCCACCGCCGTCCGGTAAGTCTCTTCACTTGTTTTCAGTCCCATGACCACCTCGACCAGCTTCATGACCGGGGCCGGGTTAAAGAAGTGAAGGCCGATGACTTTATCAGGTCTGGAAGTGGCAGACCCAAGTTCGGTAATCGACAGCGCTGAAGTATTACTGGCAAGAATTACTTCCGGTCCCGCAATCTCATCCAGGCGTTTAAAAATCTCCTTTTTCAGGTTAATGTTTTCATATACCGCCTCAATGACCAGATCTGCCTTCGCTGCTTCCTCCAAAGTCCCGCAGGGACGGATTCTCTCTTGAATTGCTTCGCTATCCGCCTTTGAAATTTTACCCTTTTCGACCAGCTTCTGAATAACCTTTCCGACCTTCTCTTTCGCTTTTTCGGCAACCGCGGAGTCTTGCTCAATCAACAATACCGCCAGCCCGGCCTGGGAAACCGCCTGCACAATCCCAGACCCCATTGTCCCGCCGCCGCCAACAACTGCAACAATGTTCACCGGCATCTCAAATCCTCCTCGTATAAAATTAAATTAGCCTGGATTGAGAGCTGCCAAGCCTTATAGGATGTAAGGTTTGCGGCCTCTCAA
>JAIMBK010000087.1 GCA_023511535.1 Armatimonadota bacterium | reverse complement strand
GGCGCAGTCAGAAAAATTCTTCGGGCAGGGATTTTTTCGAAAATCACCTTTTTGCCCGAAAAGAGGGGGGATTTGCGAAAAACGGCGAAGTTCAAATTTCCTTGCCGGAGTATGGCTCAAAGTGTTTTAGCAGATTTATTCACCTCCGTTTAATACCATATTTTAGGAAAAACAAAAACGATTTTCGAAAAAATATTTTTCATTGGTTATATTCCCGGCAAATAAAAAAATTCCTCTTTTCGGGACGGGTTTTTGGAAAAAATTTTTCCGCCGCCCCCGGTAAACTCCCGCCGCCCCCGGTAAACTCCCCATCCAACTGCGCACGGCAAACGCGGATAATGCGCCGGCTTAAAGAACAATGGCTTACGCAATACCGGATAATAACGGGCGCAGGCAGGCCGGACACGGGCGGCCGCAGCGATAAACAATGCGCCGGTGCACATAATGGTACCGGTTGAGCATGCGGAATTCCAAACAACTGCGCACGGCAGATTTATACGGGCATGCCCACCGCGCACTTCGATCCAAAGGACCCGGCGGGGCAAATAACCGCGCACTGCAGATGCAGGCGGGCGGTTTTGCCCGCCGCGCAAAGTCAGTTACCCGAAACACGTTTCCACAGGCCTCTTTCCCCGATCTCAAACGTGCTCTCTTCCCGGCAGGCGCTTCCCGGCAGGCAGCAGATTTCCCTTCCGATTTTCCTGCCGTAGTGGAGCCTTTCCCCATCCGCCCAGGTGTCCCTGAAAAACAAGATTTCCAGGGGCCCCTTTACCTTCCCGTCCGGGAAGGCGGGCGCTAAAACCGGCTCGCCCTCCTTCAAGCATACCCGCGGCCTGCCGCCCGCAAGACAGATCGAAATGCCGCCCTCTCTTCCAAAAAGCGCCCTGCCTTCTTCCGCTTTGCTTATGGATTCAGGTTCCGCGAGCAGCAGGCCCCAGCCGTACTTTTGCTCGCCACCGACCTGGAGGCGGTCGAAAAGACGGCGGAGCGCTTCTTCGAGGCTCCCGGCGCCCAGTTTTTCCCGGGCGGCCCGGAATTCACCCCGCGCCTCTTCGGAAAGAAAGGCGTAGCCGGCGAAATAAACCCCGCCCCTGCCGCCTCCATCCCGCAACTCCAGCGGTAATTCCCGCGGCCGGGGGCGCACGTATTCCACACAATAAAGCGAACCGTCACGGGCCGCTGCGCGTCTGTGGTCGAGGGCCGTCCGCATCTCGGCGTCAAGGAAGAGGTATTCGAACTCCCCGGGAGAAAGTTTTTCCTTTTTCCCGTTTTGGAGGCGCTCCCATCTGCACCCGGTGTAGTCGTCAAAGAATGGCAGGTGGCATTTGGCGGCGTCCGGTTCCAGCGCCGGGAAAAAGCAGGTCAGCGCCAGGTTTTTCTCCAGCCACTCCCGCTTCTGGAGGTAAGGGTTACGCGCACCTCCCCCTTCCGCGCCCGCGTCCATGTCCACGCCCCACCCGGCGCACCGGGCCGCCAGGGCCGCGAGCAACTGGTGAGCGAGGATGTAGGGGCGCGTTTGCCAGAGATTGCCCGCCCGCCGCCAGCCAACGTGCAGCGGTGCACCGAGGCGCAAAACGACGGTAAAAGCCTCCCACCTCACGGCCGTCCGCCCCCGGCCTGCGGCCCGCCGAAGCCGGAACGCTGCAAGTCGATCTCTTTCGCCTCGGCGGCGTATTTCGCGTAGGTCAGCACCCGCTGGAAGAAATCCCGGAAAAGCAGGAGGCGGCTGAAACCGCCGGCGAGCCCGTCCCCGCCGGTGCACCTGCTGCCCCGCACCCAATCGAGGATTACGGCGCTGTCTTCCCTGTTTTGCGGCGGGAGCTCCTGCTCCTGAAGACCAAACCCGCTCTTATTATTTTCCACTGCCTTAAGCAGTTGCCAGACGATCACATTGGCCGGGTCTTTTTTACCTTTCTCTTTATCCCGCTTCGCCAGGAGGTAGAGGAAAAGGGCGTAAACGCCGTTTTCCTGGAGCACGCCCAGGCTCCTGACAATCACGGCCTGGAGCTCATTGGCCTGCTTCTTGTTTTCGGGACTGGTTATTTTCACGATTTCCTGCCCGGCCTCTGCCGCCGCCAGGTCAAGATTCAACACATTGCATCACCTCCTGCGCAGGCAAGCTTTTTTATCCGCCCGAAACCGCGGGTGCCCATGCCGCCCACGCCCAGATACTCGAACCACGCGATGCCGGAAGCAACAACGTCGACGGGGGAGTTCCACGTCGTACCCAGCGGCGCGCCGGCGTTCTCTTTCCAGCCTGTCCCCTTTTCATCCGGACAGGCCTGCCTTTCCACCGGAAAAGGGCCCCGTTTCTTTTCAGGCGAAGCGCTGCCGCTTTTCCGATAGTCGTTCTCCACCACGTCCAGCCAGAAAAATGTAGCCCGCGGGATGGCCTCGTAAGTAAAAAGGGCCCCCTGCTTCACCGCGCCGGTCTCCGGGTCGATGCTGACCGAGGTGCGCACTTCCAGGTTCGAGTTCACCACCTGGTCGAAATACTCGTCCGCCACCAGAACGGTGCGGTTTTTCACGGTTTCGGGAAGCCGGTCCACCAGGTTTTTCGCCTGCCCTTCCACCTGTGCGCTTTCCGGCGGCAAGGTAAGATTAAACGAATCCCCCTGGTTGTTTTGCCCGGCCACCTCCAGCATCAGCCAGCCGAGGTTGAGCACCTTGAGCTGCCGAAGTTCTCCGGCAACGTAAACCTGGTCTTTGCCCGGGTTGAGATTTACATTCAGCCCGAAGTCGCGCAAGGTTTCGGGGCTGGTGACCCACACCGGCCCAGCCATGGTGTGCACCGGGAAAAGCAGGAGGCGGGCGTCGAAAATTCTCACCGTCCCCGCCGCGGCGCCTTTTTCCTCCCCGTCCCGGACACTAAGGCTGCCAAACGTGTAGCAAATGGGGCAGCCCGGTTTGCCACAGTGGCCGCGTGCTTTGTCCCCTTCCAGCCCCTCGTCCCTTCCCTGCCCGGCGCAAACCGGTTTGCCGTAGCGCAAGGCGGCGTAGTGGCGCGCCGCGCCGGAGATGCCCGTGCCCGGGAGCTTGGGGAGATTTGTGCCCGGTTCGCGGGCGATGGGCAGGTCCACCCGCCCGAGGCGGTAACCGCCCACCCCTACATGCACAGGGTCGAGTGATTGCAGAAGAAAACGGAAGAGCCTGAACGGTTTCTGGTTCACTGTTTTAGTCATCCTGATCCACCCCCCTTTTTTCTTTTTTCCTTCTTAGCCTCGGCGGGGCGATTCCTTTAAAATGGTCAGAAAAAGTTCGAAAACGTCAAACAGCATACCCGCACCCGCAGCGTCAGCAATATCTTCCAGTTCTTCCAGCAGTTTGGACCCCGGCCCCTGTTCCCGCGGCCAGCCGGCATTGAGAAGGACTTCCCGGCAAAACTCCGGCCAGACGTGCCGCGCCGCTCTGTTCCCCTTATCCAGCCGCCAGTCCTGCCACTTTTCAAGCAACGTTTGCCAGAGAGCGTGGAGTTGGGTTGAAGTAAGGCGATTCTCCCCGGCTATAGCCTCCCAGAGTTTCTGGAGGCGGTCGATTTCCTCCAGATAATAGGGTCGGCGCTCGAGCCCCACCCGCCGGCCGTTTTTTTCGTAGGCCAGTTCGAAGCGGCGTCCGGCGTGATCGAGGAAAACGAAGTCGAAAGTTGAAGGGTGAAATTTAATTTTGTCCCCTTCTTCTATTTCCATCACGTGCAGCCAGGCAGAACCGGGATTTTGCGGGTCCTGGAAAGCAAGACAACGATTTTGGACCGGGCCTTCTACTTTCACCCAGGGGTACCAGACGTCAAACGTCCGGTTATCGCCCGCAGTTGTGGAAACTACCCAGGCAAGCTCTTTCCCGCTGCCCTCGACCTCGACGAAGAGCTTGACTGCAGCAGGCCACTGCTTCCCCTGGGGATGCTGGAAAGAGTCTGCCTGATCACCGAAATATGCGTAACCCAAGGGGTGAAGCTGCGGGTTTTTAGCCGTCCCGGCTTTTGCTTTTTGTTCAGGAGCGGCATCGGCGGCATCCCTTACTTTCAGCAGCCGCCAGCCAGCGTCCAGAACCACCTGGAGGGGCGTATGCCTGGGAAAGAAGACCGCACCCAAAGTGAGCGGCAGGCGCCAGCGTACCTTGCCCATCTCCTGCTCGTACTTTTTCTTGATTCCCCGGACGAGATTAAAGGCCGCCTTCCCGGGAACCAGCACCGCGAAGGCCCGGGGCTCGGCCAGCACGGGGATAACGGGGTGGTAGATGTCCGGGGCAAAAGAAATGCTTTGCAGGATTGCGTTCTCAACCACGGGTTCTCCCGGCCGCTCGTAAGCGGTGGGTTCCCGGAGACAGAATTCCTCTCCTTTGCGGTTTAGCCAGTTCTGTACGCAGGCCGCCGCCGCGCAGGGGTCACCGGCCACCTTCTCCGGCGCGCCGAACTGGCGGGCGAGGTACCCTACGTTTTCAATGGTGACAAACTCTCCCTCGCCCGGGTCGACACAGGCGACGCCGATTTTCACCCCGCCGGCTTCGAGCTCGTAAGCGTGAAACGGGCCAAAACTTTCCTCTTTCCCTTGCCCGCCGGAAGGCCTGAGCCGGAGGAGAAGCCTTCTGCGCGCCGCTTCACCGCCCAGGTTCCGCACGGCCAGCGACGCGGCCAGGCTATCTCGCCAGCCGGCCCAGAACTTTTTTTCCTCCGCGGGCGATTTTTCCCCCGCCGGAAAGGTTTCCTCCGGAGGGGCCACCTCCCGCCAGAAGCGGGCCGTAGTCTCCCACACCCGGCGGAAGCGGGCGAAGGAGTCGGAGGGGGCGCCATATAGATGGGCCCCCCTTCGCAACCAATCGTTCCATTGCTTCCCTTTAACAGACGGATACACCAAATCTTCCAGCATCTTCTCCACGCCGAACTTCCCTACAACCAGGGCCACGCGGCCGTTGACATCGGCCGCCTCATCCACCCAGACGGTGCTGAACGGTTTCTTCTTCCACCACTCTTCCGCTATCCTGCCGCGCTCGCGCATGCAAACGCAGCAAATCTTTCTTTCCCTGGCCTTCGCCGGGCGGTAAAGCTTCCTTTCTTCCTCTGGTACCAGGTCTGCTCCGCCGCCGGCCGGCCGAACGCCGCAGGAGGAACAGAGATCCGTCTTCACTTCTCCTGCGTAAGCTTCCGGCACCGGCTCGGCCGGAAGGGGTTTCTTGAGCCATTCCTCAACCTTGTCACCGATGTAACCACCCGTCAGATTGGCCTTACAGCAGCTCCGGCCCCTGCTCTCCGGGTGGTTGTGATAGTTATCCCCGGAAAGTTCCGCCGTTGGACGCAGGGCGAAAACTTCCGGCAAAGACAGTTCACTTTTCTCCTCCGGCGGCCACTGCGCCTCCTTTTTTATTTGCCCTGCCTCTTTTTCTGCGCCGGAGTTTTCCCATTTCTCACCGCTGAAGACGTGACCGTACAGCTTACAGAACGCGCTGTACTCAGCAGAACCCCCTACCCAGTCCGGAAAGATGAAGATGGCTCCGTTCTCGTCCCGGTACACTTCGGTGGCCACAGGATATATTTCTTCTGCAAACCGCCGGACGGCATCGAGATACGCGCGCAGCTTGCGCTGGCGCACCCGCAGGTCGGCCACGCTGACCGCGTCCGCAAGGTAGGCCGGGCCATCGAGTCCAACGCGCCAGAGCCGCCAGCGGGGAAATTTCTCGTTCATCCAACGGGGGGACTGAGGGCTCCTCCTGTCGATGAGGTCGTCATGAGTCAACCCTGGGTTTTTAGCCGCGCTCCAGATCCCCGCCTTGAGGAAGGCCATGCCGGCGTGGCCGATATCCCACACGGTGACGTCGTTGAGTCCGCGCCGGGTATCGGCGGGAACCCGGCGCAGAAGCGGCTCCAGCCGCCGCGCGAATTCACTTAAAGAAAAGGGGTCTTTGGGACCGGAGAGAAACTGCTGAATTACCCTTTCGACGTCCTCTTTGATCCTGTCGTATTCCGCCAGGTCCGGAGCCGGTTTTTCGTAGCCGCAGGGCGTGGCAAGGCAGAGGGGAAGCCGCTGCTGCAAACTGGAAATATCATCCTTCTCGCCGCCTGAGGCCCCGTGATGACAAAGATTCATGAGATGGGTGAGGAGGGAAGAAAAACCAAAAAGATCCCTAAAAAGTGCGGGATAAATTTTTTCACCCTGGCCCAGGTATTCGATAATATCGCCAACGCGATAAGGAATGGGACCGGCGCCGCCTCCTGGACCACTGCTTCCGAAACGGTCTTCGAAAGGTTTCGGAAGCTTTGCGACGGGGGTTTTCAAAGCGTTAAGGGTACCTGGTGCGATAGGTTGCCGGTTATCCGGTGAACTTTTTATTTTGTCGTAAAGTTTCTTCCATTCCTTATTAGAAGTTAACTGGCTACCCCTGCCAAGACAATCGACGTCTTCAACGAATAATTTGCAAATGTGTTGGTACTTATAGTCCTTCGCCCATTTGGGCGGTACCTTGCTGCCCACGAACTGGCTGCTCACCTTTCCCAGATTATGCAGGAGCGCGCCGGCCGAGGCGAGAAGTATCCCCTG
This sequence comes from Armatimonadota bacterium, assembly GCA_023511535.1. GTDB lineage: Bacteria > Bacillota > Desulfotomaculia > Desulfotomaculales > Nap2-2B > JAIMBK01. The sequence continues at coordinate 3,886 of JAIMBK010000087.1, read as the reverse complement.
GCGACATTCCAGCACTCCCTTAATCACCGTTACTCACCACCGCCTGCCCGCTCTGTAAAACCCGGGCAAGTTTCTGCGCTTCCCGCTCTAATTCTGCAAATGAACGGAACTTTAAAGGTTCTTCGCCGGCTCCCGGCCACCCCGCGGGGAATTTAATCTGCAACGTACCTTCTTTTACTTCCCCCCCAGCCAGCCCGAACCCGCTCGAGGTTTTGGCTCCGAAGCCAAACTCCGAAAAGAGGCAGGCGATACCTTCGGCCACGCGGCAGAGGTCCTCCGCCGCCTGCCGCCCGGTTTCCCCTTCGTCTTTCCCCACCCGGTCGAAGGGAACGTACAGAAGGGCAAAACGCCCGTCAGTCTTCTCCGGCACAGTTTCAAAATAGATGGGAAATTTGCCCGCGCCCGCAATGCGGTCGTGGGGATTGATCACCTCCAGGCCGAAGCGGTCAAAGAAGGTGGGGTAAAACATCAGGCGGCCGCGGCGGCGGCCCTCGGGAGCCATTTCTTTTAGTCTCTCCCGGTACTCCCCCGCCAGGTCCGGCGCCATCCGGTCGAGGTATTCCTCGCCTGAGTCATCGTTTACATCCACACTCTGCTCGTTCCCAAAAAGGCGCACCAAGCTCAGGCGGCGCGCCACAAATTCGCTCTTCAGTTCTGCGCGCTCCCTGCCGGCCAGGTTTTTCCGCCAACCGGCCAGGAGGCGCACCATCGCCGCGTGCAGGCAGCCCTTCCACTGACCCGGGGAAATATACGGGACTTTGAAAACCCATTCCTTCTTGATTGGATTATCGATGACGTAAAGTTCCGCGTCGTCCCTGGACAGGTAAGGTTTCCGGAGGGTGAACTGGAAATTCATTGCAAAGGAAAAGGGCGTAAGGCATGCGAGATTGGTAAAATCACCCTGATAACACAATTTTTCAAGCATTATTTTCTGTTTTTTCGCATATTGATTGATTTTCCCGTCTTCGATCAATTTTCTAAGCCCCGAAGGCTGGCCAGGTTTGCCAGCCTGTACCTCAGGTTTCATCTTGTCGTTTACAAGTGCCTGCGTCAACAGCATGACCCTGGCATATTGATCCCCAATCTCTTCATGTTCTGCTTCGTTTATCAACCTGCTGATTTTACCGGCCACTTTTTCAGGATCAAGAAAATCTGCCGCATAGAAGGCCATGAATTCGAGCTCCTTCATCTTGCCTCCCCTTCCTCATCCAGGAGCGAGCGCAAAAATTTCTCGCCGCTTTCTCCTTCGCGCCTTTCTCTCCACTCCATTCGAACTCTTTCCAGGCCAATCCTGGACCATATCGTTCCGCCCTGATTTTTTCCGTTTCCCTCAACACCCAGCCATTCCTTAAGACATTTCAAAACGGTGAACCTTTGAACACTGCCGGGTAATTCCTCCGGAATCCAGCCCCACATTCTCAACTCGTATTCTTCACCGCTGACCTGATAAGCGTGGGAAACATGGATCAGGGATTTGAAACGTTCCATCTTCCGCCCTTTTCCGTTTTTCTTGCAGCAGGTGCACGTCTCGCTAACCTGTCCGTTACACCCCCGGTGATCCTTCGCCTTCGGTCGCTGCTCCCACCACCGATTGCATTCTCCGCAATGCCATTTCATTTTCCCATAATCCTTTTCGTGATAAACCCCCTTCAGCACCCCCAGCAGGCGCCACCTTGCAGGCGCGTTTGGGCAGTTATTAAAGCGGATTTCATTCCGGATTCGCTCGCGAAGGCAGTACCTTACGGCCGGCGCGAGAGGAAGAACGCCGCGCCCAAGGTAAAATTCAAGCTCCTCCGGGGGGTCCACGAAAGAAAAAATACTGCTGCCAGAAAAAAGCTTTCTCGTATCGCCGCTGACTTTAAACCGTGCCTTACCAAAGAAAAATTCGTCCAGACGGGGTAGATTCCCCGGCAGGCAAATGTCCTGCCGCCCTTTTTCCCCAAGGTCCAGCAAGGCACTCAGGGCTTTTCCCGGATCAAACGCAAAACCATTCATATAAACGCGCCCAATACCGTATCCCTGCTGCGTACGGGCGCCTATTCCCCCCCATTTACCGGCCAGCTTAAGAATAAGAGCCATGATTTGCAGAACGCCTTCTTCAGTGATTGCGGGAGGTACTCGCTCTACCAGCAGTTTTCCCTGGGCCCAGGCATCGTCAAGAAACAGACCCCTTCCCAGGTACCAGCCTCTGTTTCCGCTTACCTTTATTTTTAATTGTTCACCGAAGTTACTGTTGATCAGCTCATCTCCAAAGTCAATCCGGAAAGCCCTTTTTAGCCCCGTTGCCCCAAACAAAGCACAGACAGAACAAAATCGTTCCTCTTTTCCGGTGTCTTCCCCCGCAGGACATCTATCCTGGCTGGTCGGATCGCACGCCCCGCCGCCCAGGCCCCGCACCACCACTTCGCACCACCAGCGCAAAGAGCCGATGATCCCCGTTTCGTGCAGCCGGTCGCACCTGCCGTTTACGCCGCCCGTCCAGAGCGGTGTTAGCGTCTTCAAAATGATTTTTTTCATCTCCACCACCCTTCTGGAAAAAACCGTTCATGGAACGGCCGCTGGAAATGAAACAGACCGCCAAAGCCGCGCCAGCAGGGCAACCTCGTCACCGTTCCCCGCCGATGGCCGCCCCGCCGCCGGAGTTGCTCCTTTCACTGCCCTGGCAGCGGCGAAAAGGCCTGAGCCGGCTCAACCGGCCGGCACCCGCCGCCGGCGCCGCTCCTTTCGCCGCCCTGGCAGCCGCCTGTCCGGCCCGGCGGCTCTCCCGCCGAAGCGAAACTTTATAGCAGCCTGCACAAATCCCAAATAATATCCCCAGAGCTGCCAATGCCACAAGGACGGCCTGTCCCAGCGACATTTGCGGCCCTTCCACGACAATGAAGCTTGTCGAGAAAAACCCCAGCACAAAACTCACTGGAATTCCGATCGCCGTGAGCATGCGGATCAGGTTCTCGTTGTGCTCCCGCTGCCTGTGTTCCAGGTACTCGTCCAGTTCCCGCAATTGGGTCCGCACTTCTTCGTAGAGCTGCTCCGTCTCCATCACTTCCTTCCAGCGCCGCCAGATGAAGTTGCCGTACTCGGCGTTCGTCAGGTGGCCGAACCACGCCTTGTTTGTGAACTGGAGAAAGCGCCAGCGCAGCTGGCCCACTTCCCTGGCGTTGCTCACCAGTTCGTCTATTTTACTGAGCTCCCAGGAAAACTTGAGCAGGCTCAGCCGGTGGTACAGCGCGTGGAGAAAAATATCAAAGTAGATCGTGCGCCAGTAGCGCCTCAGGTGTTCCGGGTCAGGCCCGCCCGCTCCTGCAGGCGCGCCGGCGACCACCGCAGCGCCGCTTTTGGTGAACCAGCCCAGAGTATTCACCCCGCGGAATCCGGCCACGCTCGGGAAGACCTCCGGATTGTCCGCGAAACGCTCCAGGATCTCCCGCAAGCCGCCGCCCTTCTCCAGATCCACGCAGAGAAAGCAATAATGGAAGAGTTTCGCCTCTCCTAAGGAATAAGAACCTTCTTCGCGCAAAGCGGCGGGCAGAAAACTGAGGTAATCTTCCCGGATTACGTCCCCCAGCTTTTTTTCTGCGCCTCCGCCTCCGGCCCGGTTTCTATTTCGGCCGGCCCCAGCCCCCCGAAGGGCATCTCCTCCAGGACGGCAAATTTTTTGTTGAACTCCTTAAGCCTGGCGAGGTCCAGTTGCTCTCCCCTGCTCTCACCCTTTCCCTTTCCCTTTCCCCCTCCCGGCGCCGCTTCCAGGAGCAACAGGCCCACCCCCGTGGGGAACAGGAGGAGGGAAACTTTTTCAAAACGCGCCGGCCGGCCATAAAAATAGAATTCCTGCGGAACCCGGGGGGAACGCGCGAAATTCCACCGCCAGCGGACCACCTGCCAGAGG
>JAIMBK010000086.1 GCA_023511535.1 Armatimonadota bacterium | reverse complement strand
AGGGAGGGATGCCCAAAAAAACAAAGAAATACTGCGATACATGGAGTTTTTTAACCGGACAAATGTCCTAAGTGTAATTTGTTAACAAAGTTGTTAACGAAGTCCGGGCGAGGGAAGTTTTCTTCGAAAATCGAAAACTTAAGTGGGCGCAGGTGCCCCGAAAGGAACAGGCTTCGGGGAGAATAGGGAATCAGGTGCAAAACCTGAGCGGACCCGCCACTGTAAGTGGGGAGCCGACGGGCGCGGGAAAACCCGGAAAAACCACTGGGAAACGCTCGGTTGCCTCAAAAAGTTGATTGCCTCCCAAAGCTGTCTGGACGGCGACAGCAAGGGGACTTTTTGAAAAGACTTGGGCGCACCCGGGAAGGTAGCCCGCCACGCGAGGAGCCACAAGCCAGGAGACCTGCCTGCCGCCCCGCGACCCGCTGGATGATGGCAAAGTCCACGGCTAAGAAAATTAGCTGTGGACTTTTCTTTTAAGAGAACAAACCGGCGGGAGGTGCGTTGTTAACGTTATTAAGTGTGTCGTTTCAAAGCAGCAAAAGAAGGGTGCATTAACCGGTTGACGGTAAACCGTTAATGGAGGAGGTAAAAAAATGGGATTTTTCGTTGCCCTGCAGTTTTTGACCAGAATACCGGTCCCGGCAAAACATTTTGAAGAAAAAGAGCTTGCCCGGGCCATGGCCTGTTTCCCTTTGGCCGGCCTCTTTATAGGAGGCGTGACGGCGCTCGTTTATTTCCTTTCTTCCCTGTATCTGGCGGCCCCTGTAGGCGACTTTCTTGCCATCCTCACTTTAATCCTGCTCACCGGCAACATGCACGTAGACGGTCTCATGGACACCGCCGACGGCCTGTTCAGCGGCCGACCGCGGGAAAAAATCTTAGAAATTATGCGGGACAGCCGCTCGGGGGCGCACGGCGCCGTTGCAGGGTTCCTCGACCTGCTGGCCAGATATGTATTTCTGGGACAAATCGCTCCGGAAGCCAAAATCTTTGCCCTGCTCGTCACCCCTGTCTGGGGGCGGTGGGCGCAGGTGTACGGGGCGGCCCGCTATCCGTATGCCCGGGCGGACGGGGGCCTGGGCGGCATCAGCCGGTACGTGGGGCGCCGGGAAATAATCCTGGCCTCCCTTACCGCGCTCGCGGCCACGCTGCTCTTGCTCGGTCCCCGGGGAGGCGTCCCGGCCGTGGCCGCCCTGGCCGGCGCCGTGGCCGCCGGCACGGCCGTCTTCGCCCGGTACATTGCGGGCAAAATTAACGGCATGACCGGGGATACCCTCGGCTCCCTCGGTGAGGGTGCGGAAGTGCTTGCGTTATTCTGTCTGCAGGTCATTTTTTAAATAATTTTCCTTCGTAGTGACAAACGAACAGCAAGAAAAAGCCGATCTTTCTCAAGGGGAGGTAAAAAACGAGATGCAAATCAAAGAAATCGTTAAGCAAATCCAGCCGGTCAGCGAAAAATGGCGCGAAAAGGCCAGGGAACGCCTGGCGAACCTGATCATCCCGCAGGGCAGCCTGGGGGACCTGCTGGCGCTGGCCGAACAGCTCGCCGCCGTCAAAGAAACCCTAAAGCCCTCTGTCCAAAAAAAGGCGGTCGTGGTGATGGCCGCCGACCACGGGGTAGTGGAAGAAGGGGTGAGCGCCTATCCGGCGGAAGTTACCCCGCAGATGGTGACGAATTTTGTGGGCGGAGGGGCGGCCGTCAGCGTCCTGGCGGAAGTCGTCGGGGCGCGCGTGCTCGTCGTAGACATGGGGGTGGCCGCCGACCTGGACCACCTTGCCAGGGAAGGGAAGATCCTTTCCCGGAAGGTGGGTTTCGGCAGCCGCAATCTCGCGCGGGGCCCGGCCATGTCCCGGGAGCAGGCGCAGCAGGCCCTGCAAGCCGGATTTGCCATCGCCGAGGAATTGGTCCGGGAAGGATACGAACTCCTCGCCACCGGGGACATGGGCATCGGCAACACCACCCCGAGCAGCGCCATCCTGGCCGTCTTTTCCGGACGCCCGGTGCGGGAGGTGACGGGCCGGGGAACGGGGATTAGCGACGGAATTCTGGAAAATAAAGTGCGGGTAATCGAAAAGGGCATCGCGGTCAACCGGCCCGACCCGGACGACCCGCTGGACGTGCTGGCCAAAGTGGGCGGTTTTGAAATCGGCGGGCTGGCCGGGCTGATCCTGGGGGCCGCCGCCCGGAGGACGCCGGTGATCATCGACGGCTTTATTTCTTCCGCCGCCGCCCTCCTGGCCAAAAAACTGGCGCCCGCCAGCGTCGACTACATGATTGCCGGGCACCTGTCCATGGAGCAGGGGCACCGCCTTATGCTTGCGGAACTGGGCAAAAAGCCCTTGCTTGCGCTTAACCTGCGCCTGGGGGAGGGAACCGGGGCGGTGCTGGCAATGCCCGTCGTGGCCGCCGCCGCCAACGTGATGAGCAAAATGCTTACCTTCGAGGAAGCGGGAGTATCTAAAAAAATATCCTCTTCTTAGATCTTGGATCCTCCCGCTTCCCAAGAATAACTGAGTCTTCTCAACTTCTTTCTTTCGGGGGACTTTGGGGACGGAAGAAGTGCAGCCAGTTGTTTTCCGGACCGGTTTATAATACGATATAAGCATTAAAAATTTAGCGTTAAAAAATTTGCTTTTGCAGGAGCGGATGAATGTGCAGCGCGGCAAATTTATCCTCGTCACCGGCGGAGCCAGAAGCGGCAAAAGCGCGTTTGCCGAAAAGCTGGCGAAAGAAAGCGGCAAAAAAGTGATTTACCTGGCCACCGCCACGGCCGAAGACGAAGAGATGGCCCAAAGGATCGCGCGTCACCGGCTGCGCCGGCCTCCCGACTGGGAAACCGTGGAAGAACCTCTGGATGTGCCCGGCGTCATTGAAAAGTACAGCGCTTCCGGGCAATTAATCCTGGTTGACTGCCTGGCGCTCTACTTGAGCAACCTTTTGCTCAAAGCCAAAAGCCGGCCGGCTTCAGAAGACGCGCCGGATTTTCCCGGCGGGGAGGAACGCGTCCTCCAGGCCATCAAGCGCCTGGGCGAAGCAATCTCTTTTTCCGCGGCAGAAATTATCATCGTAACCAACGAAGTAGGCTGGGGGCTGGTTCCCGCCCACCCTCTGGGCAGGGTTTACCGCGATCTGTTGGGCATCGCCAACCAGCGCCTGGCCTTCCTGGCCGACCGGGTCTACCTGGTGGTCTGCGGTCTGGCTTTAGAAATCAAATCCTTGCAGGCCGACCCTCTGGCGGGGCGTTTCTAAAAGGGCGTTTCTAAAAAATTGGCGTATTTAAAAAATCCTTTCTAAAGCGACGGCCATCTTCAATAAATTAGGGGTTGTTTGCCGGGGTCGATTCCGGTACAACTCCTTATTGCCGAAACCGGCCTTCGCTGGATATAATGAAAGAAATTTTTTTCGCATTAACCGGGAATTGATAATGAAAAGATCTGAACGGGAGTGAGTTTTATGTGCATGGAAAAAACGGACTGGGAAAAGGCTGTGGAATTTCACGGGCATAGCTGCCCCGGCCTGGCCATTGGGTACCGGGTGGCGAAAGTGGCCCTGCGGGAACTGGCGGAAAGCCGGGCGGCGGACGAGGAACTGGTGGCGATTGTGGAGAACGACGCCTGCGGCGTGGACGCCGTTCAGGTGCTGACCGGCTGCACCCTGGGCAAGGGAAACCTGCTTTTTCGCGACTACGGAAAGCACGTTTTCACCTTCGTCTGCCGGAACAGCGGCAAAGCCGTGCGGATTTCAATCCGGGGGAACGGCTGGAGGCGGGACAGCGAGGATTCCCGGAAGCTGCGCGAGAAGGTCTTCAGCGGAACGGCCACCCCGGAGGAGGAAGATCTATTCCGCCGGCGCCAGGAAGAACGCATCCACCATATTTTGGAGGTGCCGGAAGAAGAATTTTGTACGGTTCAGCACATTAATACAGAGCTGCCGCCCAAAGCCAGGATTTTTTCTTCCGTAACCTGCGCCTTCTGCGGCGAAACCGTTGCCGAGGCGAGGGCCCGGGTGCGGGAGGGGAAGTTTGCCTGCATCCCCTGCGCCGGAGAGTATTCCCGGGGGTGGTAAAAAACTCCGACCCCTCTCCCCCGGCCGGGGATTTCCCCGGCGGGCCGGTAACATTTTTGTTTATTATCCTGCCGACAGAAAAATTATCCTTCTAGAAAAGGAGAAAAAGTGCCCGTCGCCGAATAAAGAAAAAGGGCGGAGTAGTTTTTTGGAAGGGAGAAGGATGGGATGGCCGACGTAATTGATTACAGGATTTTCGGGGACGACATGCAGGTTGTGGAAATCGAACTGGATCCCGGCGAAGGGGTTCGCGCCGAAGCGGGCGCCATGATGTTCATGGAGGACGGCATTGAAATGCAGACCTCTACCGGGGGAGGCCTTTTTAAGGGTTTTAAAAGGATACTGACCGGAGAGAGCTTTTTTATCACCACTTTTCTGAATAACGGCCGGGGCAAAAGGCGGGTCACTTTCGGCGCCCCCTACCCGGGGAAGATCATTCCTTTGGAGCTGGACAGACTCGGGGGGGAGTTTTTGTGTCAGAAGGATGCTTTCTTGTGCGCCGCCCGGGGCATCGAGATTGAGATCGCCTTTACCCGGAAATTGGGGGCGGGGCTTTTCGGCGGCGAGGGATTTATTTTGCAGCGGCTCACGGGCGGAGGACTGGCCTTCGTGCACGCCGGAGGCACGATCATCAAAAAAGAACTGGCCCCCGGAGAGTGTCTGCGGGTGGATACGGGCTGTCTGGTTGCCTTTGCTCCGTCGGTGGACTATAATATCCAGTTCATCGGGGGTTTTAAAAACGCCCTTTTCGGCGGCGAAGGAATCTTTCTGGCCCGCCTGACGGGGCCGGGGCTGGTTTACCTGCAGAGCCTGCCCTTTTCCCGCCTGGCCGACCGGATTATGGCGGCGGCCCGCTTTGTGCAAAAAGGCGAACAGCCGGGGGTAGCCGGTCTGGGCGGAGGTATCCTGGGCGGTATTTTAGGCGGAGACAGAAACTTCTAGAGGTGGGGGTTTTTGATTTGGAACGGTTTCGCAAATATATCGACCGGGAGATAAACCTGGAGAACGTCAAAAACGCGGATCGCCTGAGCGCTTTCGGGGTAGCCTGCACCTATTTGCCGGATCCGCCGGAGGAATTCGACGAGTTTGAATTCCGCACCGGCTTTGATGGAAAAAACAAGATCGTCCTCACCGTGGCTGTCGAAATGGGGAAAATCAAGAGGGTAATGTTTAGTGCCGCTGCTGAAGAAGATCCCGATGCGCTGAGGAGTTTGACACAATCCCAGTTAAATGACCTGCTGGCGAAAAAGGGTGAACTGCTGGCCGGGTTCTTTCAATATATAACGACAATATAACGATTTAAATATAACGAGATAACGTCTGAAAGATGAACAAGGCAGCAGAGTGCTCATGCTTAAATCCGCTCTTTTGACAAGTAAAACATCCGTAAGGCGCCTGCCACAGGAAAAAAGCCGGGCAAAACGGTCTGGCGGACCGGGCCTGTAATCTAAAGAACGTACCTTCTCTGCCGAAACTTAATATAAAGATTCTGGTGGAAAAACTACTTTTATTCTCCAGCTACTCAATATCCAATGCTCTCCTTGATACCGAATCACCATACCTGGGGATACAGGAAGTTCAAATATGGTTTTTGAAGTGAAATCAGCTAAAGAGCAGGTGAGTTATGATTATCATGCTCCCCTACGTTGCCGGGGTTGTAATAGCCGGTTTGCTCGCGGGTATAACCGGCGCTTTTTTGTTTTACAGGAACTGGTCCCTGGGGGTTGTTTTTGCTGCTATGGCCACAGGGATGGGACTGGTCTTCCCGCTGCTTTTCAAGCAACTGCCCCCGGCTCAGGCGGTGCTGGTTGTTATTTTGTCCCTGGGAGCCCTTGCCTGGTTAACGGTGGAACAGCATCCCCGGTTCCGGCAAAGGAAGAGTCCGGCGGAAGAAGCGTTGCCGGTAATCGTTCCGGTTAATGAGCCGCCGGTTCAGGAAGCGGTTGAAGAAGCCACCACCGGCCTGGCCGCCAACGAGCGGGAGCGGCAGTCGGCAGAGGAAACCGGTCTAATCCTGCCGGACACAGCATCCGAAGAAATTGTCCAGTCCCCCGTCGCAAAAGAGCCTTTTCAAGCCGTGACAAAGGAAATAAAGGATATACCCCCGGCAGATTTAGAGATATCGGCCGGGAAACAGGTGGAGGATCAAAAGAGCACATTGGCAGAAACCTGCAGCCCGGTTGTTTTGCCGTCCGATCTCTCCGACGCCGGGGACCCCGCCGCTGCTTTTCTGCAAGCCCTGGAACTGGATTTCCTGCTCCGGCGCACGGGCCGGCACACCCGGCGCAAGATTGTCTGGCTCTATTACCTGGAACGCTGGGGCGGCGGATTGCCCCCGAAGGACCGGGGGTGCATCCTGGAATACTTGAAAGATATGGATAACCAGTGAACCAGTTGAACAAAGTCCGGCTACCGGTTGATCGTGATTGCCCCCCAGGGGGTGAGCTACAAGACTTCAAAGGAATTTCTGCAAAACAAATATGACCCGATGGAAATTTAATCCGCCGCGCATATTAAAAGCACGAAAAGGGGGAATTGATTTTGAAATTTAGCAATGAATTGGTGGCTTTGCCCATTATCAGCATTTCTGAAGGCGTTGAACTGGGCAGGGTAAAGGGGATGATCACCAACCCCGGGCACCGGACGGTACAGTTTCTGGTGGTCGACAACGGCCAGTGGTACGCGGCAGCCAAACTTGTTCCCTATGAGCGGGTGGTGGGCGTAAGCCAGTGGGCAGTGACAGTGGAAAACAGCAATAGTGTGATCAACGTGGAAGAGTCACCCCGGGCCATGGAGCTGATTAAAGAGGAAGTAAAAATAACGAACACCCCGGTGATCAGCCGGAAGGGGCGGTACGTGGGAAAGATAAACGATTTCCAGCTGGACGAGGAAACCGGGCGGATTACCGCCTGCCTCATTCGTCCGGAAGAAGGGGAAGACTACCTGCTTCCGGTGGAACAGGTAATCACTTTCGCCCGGGAAATAGTGGTGGTTAAAGAGGAGCAGGCGGAAGCGTCACCACAAAACCCCCCGGCCCCCGGCACAAAACCGGAAGAAGGGAAGGCAACCGGCGGTGATAACGCCATTCCTTCAGCCCCGGATCCGGGGGCAAAGGAAGAACTGGAGGAGCAGCAGCGCCGCCTTCTGCTCGGCCGCCGGGCGGGACGGGACATCAAGGATATTTACGGCAACGTATTGATTGCCGCCGGAACGGTGATTACCGAGGAAATACTGCAGAAGGCCAAGAATACCGGCAAATTTTTAGAGCTCAGTCTCAATACCATCGAGTAAGCCATGGTCGCCCGGTGCAGGGACTGGCTGGCGGCCTGGGCCATGCTGGTTCTGATTTGTTCCGCCGCCGTAGCTGCAGGTATCCTGGCCTGCGGGGCGGCCACACCGCGGCAGAGTATTTCACCCGGTGTCCGGATTGGCGGCATAGACGTCGGCGGGTTATCTCTTTCCCGGGCGCAGGCGCTGCTGGAAGAGAAAACGCTGCCGGACCTCACCCGCGGTGAAGTAATTGTGCGCTGCGGAGATCGTAACCTGATCATCCCCTATCGAAATGTTGATCTGGCCGTGGACTGCCGGCAGGCCCTTCAAGCGGCCCTGGTGGAGGGGGGAAAGGGGGGGATAGCGCAGCGCTCCCTGCATTCTTTTACCTCCCGGTTAAGGGGTCGTAGCTACCCGCTGCCCGTAACATTTAATGAAGACAAGCTAAAAAAGGAGATCGAAAGGCTGGCGGCGCAAATTGACCGGGCGCCGGTGGAGGCAAGGCTATCCCTGGTTGACGACAGACTGGTCCTTACCCCGGAGCAGGAAGGTTGTCGCCTGGACCGGGAAGACCTCCGGCAAAAGGTGGCCGGGCGGCTCACCAGCCTGTCGGCAGAACCGGTGGAAGCCGGAATACAGCCCTGGAAACCGGCGCTGACGGCCCGGGAACTGGCCGCGGTAAAGGATGAACTGGCTGTCTACGCCACCACCTTCAACCCCGCCGACCGGAACCGCACCCAGAACCTGATGCTGGCCGCCCGGGAAATTGACGGCATCATCCTGAAACCGGGCGAGGAATTTTCTTTTAACCAAACAGTGGGCGAGCGGCTGACGGAAAAAGGTTACCGGGAGGCGCCGGTTTTTGTTTCGGGCCGGGTGGCGACCGATATCGGGGGAGGTGTCTGCCAGGTCAGCTCCACCCTGTATAATGCCGTTTTGCTGGCCGGCCTGACCGTAACCGAGCGGAAAAACCACTCCCGTCCGGTCGGCTATGTACCGCCGGGTCTGGATGCCACGGTAAGCTACGGGAGCATAGATTTAAAATTTAAAAATACTACCGGCAAACCCATTTTAATTACCGGCCGGATCCAGGAGAACCGCCTGCTGATTCGTATTTTCGGCCGCAATGAAAAACCCGGCCGGACAGTGACGTTAATGACCACCGGGGCCCAAACTCTGGAACCGCCGGTGGTTACCCTTCCCGACCCCAACCTGCCCCGGGGCGTGACCAAAATAGTGGAACCGGGGTACCGGGGCATGCAGGTAACGGTATACCGGTTATTTAAAGAAGGGGAAAAGATTATTAAAAAGGAGCTTATTTCTACCGACACATATGCTCCTGGAACACGGATCATCCGGGTGGGGGCGGCTGACGGAATTGGCACCGGCAAATAATTACCCGGCGCTACGGGGAGAAGTTCCGCGGCAAAACGGTTTTCTTGCCGGCCGGCGAGGTTGCTCAATTACTTCGAGGATACTCTCTATTTCGGGTAGGGGCCGGCCTGTCGCAAAACTTACTGTGCAGGGAGGAGCTTCCCATAAAAAATCATTTACTTCCTTATCTTACCAGTCGGGGTTCGAGGTTAGAAAGAATTGATCAAACTAACATACCGGGTTATTGGCCGATCATTATTTTAGCAAAATTAGGATTCCTCCAAAGGATTTCTAATTACCGAAGCCTGCCATCGCCATTTGAGGTTGATTCGTCTTCGGTACTTCCCCAATTTGAGCCTGTGAGCAGGACTTCTTTTGGAGATGAAATAAAAGAGATTTTCCTGGCAGAAGCTTTGGAAGGGGACATAGTAATTCGGGTACCGCCGGTAAGTGAAGGTACTATAAGAGTGAAAGTAAAGAGTATAGAAAGGGCTGTCCCCCGGGTTATCGAGCCAGAGGAGTTTTAGTCATGGAGAAAGATTATCCCTGGTATTCCTTGGTAGACGGTGCCGAAACTATTTTGCAAGGGGATTTTATCCATGAATGCCCCGTGCTAATCCCCCCAGCAGAATTTTCTGTTGGTGATGAAATAGAGGTAAGCGTTGTTAATTATAATGTTATTGTGATGAGCCAATCGTGCGATCTTGTTCAAGGCAAAATAGACCTGGTGCTTGTCTGTCCTGTGTGGCCTTTAAGTGAATTCGAAAATAGAAGTGATTTCTTTAAAAGCAAACTAGGTAAAGAGGCATTGAGGCAGGGTAATGTTCCAGGATATCATCTATTAAACAAATGTGAAATCGAAGGATTTCAGCAGAACTATTTGGTAGTTGATTTTCGTTCTGTTTATGGCATCCCTTTTAATTTTCTTTTTCAGTTAGTTCAAAAAAAGGGGAAGAGATTGCGCTTGTTGTCCCCATACAGGGAACACTTATCCCAGGCCTTTGCGAGGTTCTTTATGAGAGTTGGTTTACCAGTTGATATACCTCCATTTAAATAGCAAGCGCACTCCCCCAGCCGTTCCTGATTTGACGACTCCTGGAAATGAAAGAAGAAATGGATGTGCGTAACAAGAAGTCCAGTAAAAGGAAGTCTTCACAATGAGCGAGACACAGCCGATCCGCGAAGGGCAGGTTCTGACCGGCCCTCTCTTTAACGAGCCCATGCGGGTAGAGACTGTGTACGCCAGCGGTCCTGATACGTGGGTCGCCGGCCTGGTGGGGATCCGGTCGGAGCGTTTCCGCAAAGTTACGCTGACCTCCCGCGATCTCGATAGTCTGACCATCCTGGAGACAGGGTACACCTACCAGGGTGACGGGAACCTCCTCCGGCTGGGGCTGCAGGCCTACTCCCTGGGCATCGCCTACGAATTCGACCCCTACTTCGGCCTTTCCGTTTCCAAAGTGGACCCGCTCCCGCACCAGCTCGAGGCGGTCTATGACTACCTGCTCAAACTGCCGCGGGTACGGTTTCTCCTGGCCGACGACGCCGGCGCCGGCAAAACAATCATGGCCGGCCTGCTCATCCGCGAGCTTGAACTGCGCGGACTCGTCGAGCGCATCCTGATTGTTTGCCCGGCCAACCTTTCCTTCCAGTGGCAGCGCGAGCTGAAAGAAAAGTTTGACGAAAAATTCTTCGTTCTTAAAGGTTACGACATTCGCGATCAGTTTGGAATGAACC
>JAIMBK010000085.1 GCA_023511535.1 Armatimonadota bacterium | reverse complement strand
TGATTTTTTTGCGGGTGATTTGGGTTTTTTATTTTTCCATTTTGCGTAGATCTTGAGTCTTAAGTGTACTAATTCCTGTTTTTATGAGGCTAAAAGAGTTTGAAAACCGACCTGACCTGCTCGAAAAAGCTTCCTAAAAGCTGGATCACCCAGATTAAAACAATCCCCAAACCGCCCAGGGTGGCTAAAAAGGCGTAATCTTCCTTGCCGGAGTTTTTCAGGATGTAATGCGCGGCGCCCACCAGGATGCCGACGCCGACAATTTTAAAAATCAGGTTAATGTCGTAAGTCATCTTAATTCACTTCCTCGGATTAAGATAAGAGGAGAACAATGACCAGGCCGCCGAGAAAGCCCAGGTAGTTCCACAATTTTACGTGGCGCGCGGCCTCGTTTTGGGCCCGGGTTATTTCGGCGCCGGTTTGTTCAATGGCCAGGCGCAGGTGTCTGGTCTGGTCCTGGCGGTCTGAGGTACCCAGCACTTTGCCCAGGTTGCTTAAGATCACCAGGTCGCTTTTCAAAAGCGCTGTTTGCGGATAAAAGCGCTTCAGCGCCCTTTCCCAGGCTTCGTGGGCCGTGCAGCCGGGAGTGTCCCGGAGTTCGGCCAGGACATATTCAAAGAGGGGCCGCACCCGTTTTTCGCAGCGGGCGGCCAGGGAGCGCAGGGCCTCCGCCAGGGGCGTGGCGGCGTAATTGATTTCCGTTTCCAGCATTTGCAGGGCGGTCTGCAGGCTGCGCAAGTCGGCCGGCCGCAGGGAATAATTGCGGGCCACGAGCATACCCAGCAGGCCGCAGCCAAGAATAATGACCAGGGAACCCATCAGCTTGAACACGGCATGGCAACCCTTTCTTCAGGCCAACCCTTTTTTGAGCGGTTTCATGGTTTTCCCGTCAATGATTTCTTCCACCGTACCGATCCCCCGGGAGCGCCCCAGGAGCACATAACGCTCAATCACCTTTAAATTGAACAAATAATTCAGGGAGGGCCGGGCCGCCAGTTCAGCCAGCGAAGATCCGTGCACCGTAACGATTACCTTTACCCCGGCGTTGAACACTTCCTCCAGGGCGGCCACATCTTCGCGGCTGCCGATTTCGTCGGTGGCGATGACCTGCGGTGCCATCGAGCGCAGCAGCATGATCATCCCTTCGGCTTTCGGGCATCCGTCCAGGACATCGGTGCGGATGCCTACGTCGCGCTGGGGCACGCCGCGGCAGCAGCCGGCCAGTTCCGAACGCTCGTCGACCAGACCCACCGTTAAACCAGGGAAGTTGAGCCCGGGGATGCCATTGCTGATCTGCCGGACCAGATCGCGCAGCAGGGTCGTTTTTCCGCAGCGGGGCGGGGAGAAGATGAGCGTGTGGCAAACGCTTCGCGCTTGACGATCGAGAAGGTACGGCAAAAGAGGTTCCGCAATGTTGTTTACTTCCCGGGAAATTCGGATATTCAGGCCGGAGATGAATTTGAGCGTTTTCACCCGCCCTTTTTCAACCACCGCTTTGCCGGCCAAACCTACCCGGTGACCGCCCGGCAAAGTGATGTAGCCGTTTTTCAGCTCTTCTTCAAAAGCATACAGGGAACACCCGCTGACCAGTTGGACAGCCCGCTGGATGTCGTCTGCTGTGGTCAGATAGGCCAGAGTGCCGTCTTTGGCCAGGGTGCCGTTTGGGGCGACCAGGCGGTCCTCGCCGGGCAGGCCGATAATTAACGGTTTACCCTGTCGCAAACGGATTTCTTCCAATTGTTCCAGCACTTCCGCCGGCAAATTGAGAATGATTTCTTTTAAAACTGGCGGGAGAACAGGTAATATTTCCCTCCAGGGGGCAGCCTTTGGCGCGCGGAGAACCTGTCGGCTGCCGGCAGGACTTTCTTCCGGCTGCCCCGAAAGAGCGGATTTTGTCAGCGGGCGCACTTTGGGCACCTGTTTGTCCCTCCTTATATCCCATAACTATGGTCGAAGGCGCTGTTTTATGCCAGACCTTTCTGTCGAAAACAAAAGGGCCGACATCTGGTTCACAATCTTGAAAATGAGCAGGTGGATATGCTACTATTTAAGCAACAGAGGTTTGCTCTTAAGCTGCTGGTGGAAATTTTCCGGGGCCGGCGGCAATTTTGAATCAAGCGAGGGATTTGCTGTGGGAACAACGGCGCAGAAAATCAGCGAACTGGAAAAGGCCATGATGGAGCTCGTTTACCAGTCCAGGATTTCGGAAATTAAAATAAAGCAGTTAAGCGAAGAGATGAAAGAGTTTAAGGATGAGATGAAGGTATTCAAGGATGAGATGAAGGTATTCAAGGATGAGATGAAGGTATTCAAGGATGAGATGAGCGATTTCAAGAACGAAATGAAGGATTTCAAAAACGAGATGAAGGACTTTAAAGATGAGATGAAGGAGTTCAAGCGAACGATGGATAAAAAATGGGGGGAACTGGCCAGAAAAATGGGTACGCTCATTGAGGATATTTTTATCCCTTCCCTTGATCTGGCCATTGAAAAGTACTTTGACGTTGCTGTGAAAGACCTGATGCCGCGCCGCAAAATCAGAAAAAAGGGCGAAACCCTCGAAGTGGATATCCTTGCCTACGCCGACGGAAAGGCTTTTGTGGTCGAGGTAAAAGCCTCCCCCAACAGGCTGGAATACGTTCACGACTTCCTGGAAAAGTTGCAAAAGCTGCCCGAGTTTATTCCGGAAATTAAAAATTACCAGGTTGTACCTATTTATGCCGCGCTGGATATGGAAAAAGGGACGATCAACTTGCTTACGAAAAACAATATTTACGCCATGATCGTCAGGGGGGACATCCTGGAAATAGTTAACTTTGGGGACGTGCAGGCAGCCTGAAGCGTTTTTCAGGAAAAACCAGCTGAAATAAAGCAGGTTTTTATGGAAAAAAAAGAGACCCTGAAAAATGCTTCTTTGCCCGGTCGTTCGTTTGCCGTCGCGCTAACGCTCCGGGCCGAAAAGACATCGGTCTGGTGCGGACTTCAGACGTCAGAAACTAAGCGTGAAACATAAATTTTTTAAGGGTAATCCTCTGCCGCCCGACATTTGCCGACTGACGACTGATAATGCCGGCCCTCCACGTATATCGCTTCCGGCAAAACGAACGCCGGGCCGTCCTGGCACTCAGCCTTGACGTAAGTTTTTCTTTGTTTTTCCGGGTTCGACTAAGGTTATCTTCACTGAGTGCCAGGCATCTTCCGCGCTTTAGTCCAGTTCGTAGGGCCAGCCCAGCAGGCCGCCTTCCAGGAAGCGGATGTTCTTCAAACCGGCGCCTTCCAGGATGCGCTGGGCTTCGTAGCTCCGGCTCCCGATAGCGCACAGCACGACAATTTCCCTGTCCCTGGGAATTTCACCGATCCTCTCCCGCAATTCTCCGATGGGGATCAGGAGGGTACGTTCGTCCTCAATGTGCTGGGCCCGGTATTGCGGCTGAGTCCGGACGTCCAGCAAAACAAAATCGTCCCCGCCGGCCAGTTTGGCCTGCAGTTCGGCAGCGTTGATTCCTTTGGCGATCCCCTGCATTTTATTGCGTACCGTGTTTACGCCGTGCTGCAGGGGGTCGATGGGGGTGTTGAAAGGCGGCGCATACCCTAAATCCAGGTTGGCCAGGTCTTCAACATTTGCCCCGGAAGTGATGGCGCAGGCCAGCACGTCGATGCGTTTCACTACGTCTCCTTCGCCGAGGGCCTGAGCGCCCAGGATTCGTCCGGTCCCTGCCTCCGTAATCAGCTTGAGCAGGATCCGCCCCTTTTCCGGATAGTAATGCGTCCGGTCAAAGGATCCGATGGTGGTGACGGAAACGGCAAAGCCCGCGGCCCGGGCCTGTTCTTCGCCCAGGCCGGTCCGCCCGGCGTTTTGGTTCATCAGTTTGACGATCACGGTCCCGAGGACACCGGGAAACTTGCTTTTTCCTCCCACCACGTTGTCGCCGGCCACCCTGCCCTGCCGGGCGGCGGTGGAAGCCAGGGGGATGTAAACCTTCCGCCGGGAAACCAGGTGCAGGTTTTCCACGCAGTCCCCCAGCGCGTAAATATCCGGATCGCTGGTTTGCAGGTACTCATTGACGGAAATGGCCCCGGTCTCGCCAATGGCCAGTCCGGCGGCCTTCGCCAGTTCCACGTTGGGGCGTACGCCCACAGCAATGATCACCAAATCGGCATCAAGGGCACCGCCGTCCGTGACGACTTGCTTCACCCGGCCCGCTTCATCCCCTTCCAGCCGCCGCACCTTTTCACCCAGGCGAAACTCCACGCCCCGCTCTTCCAGCCTGGCTTTCAGCACCGCGGCCAGGTCGGCGTCCAGCATGCCGGGCAAAATCTGCTCCTGCAGTTCGACTACCGTAACGAAGATATTGCGTCTGGCCAGGGCGTCGACGGCTTCCATGCCGATCATCCCGGCGCCGATGACCACCACGTCGCCGACCTGCTCAATTTCCTCCATAATTTTTCGGACGTCTTCCGGATGGTTTAACCGGTGGACGCCTTTTAAATTGATTCCTGCAAAAGGCGGCTCCACGGGAACCGACCCGGTGGCCAGCACCAGTTTGTCGTAGGGAAGCACGGACTCCTTCCCGGTATTGAGATCGACGACCGTTACCTCTTTTTTCCGGCGATCGACAGCCGTTGCCTCCGTCCCGGTGAGCACCCGGATATCCCGCTCCGTTAAGAAAAACTGCTCGTCCCTTTTCACTCCGTAAGGGGTGGTAAACAGTTCGTTGTAGTCTTTAATCTGGCCGGACAGGTAAAAAGGTATCCCGCACCCGGCGTAAGAAATCAGCCGGCCGCGCTCGACGATTGTAATTTCGGCCTGCGGGGAAAGCCGGCGGGCCCGGGCGGCAACTTTCGGACCGGCGGCGACGCCCCCGATAATAACGATTTTTTCGCTCATTTCTTAATCAATCCTCCCCACACTTTTATATTCTAGATCCCTTTCTGCCGGCAAGTCAAGGGGCAATCCGTTGAGCGCCCGAAATTAACCTTTTAACCGTCAAAAATAGCATTTCGCTAAAATATTCTTAATCATAGTCAAATTCTGATTTACAATAGAAGAACATAGTTTTATATTACGAAACTAAAGGGGGCTGGTTTGGATAATGAGCGGTCCAAAAACGGGAACGGGGATGATCCCGCCCCAGGTAAAAAGGTTTCTTGACTGGGCAAAGAACGATCCGGAGAGCTTCTGGGAGGATGCGGCAAACAAAGCGGTTCACGACATCTACTGGTTTCGGAAGTGGGACAGGGTGTTCAGCTGGGAATACCCTACCTTTAAGTGGTTCGTGGGCGGGCTGACCAACATCAGCTATAACTGCGTCGATTACAACGTCAAGCGCGGGCGCGCCGGAAGGGCCGCCCTGGTCGCCGAGTCCGGGGAGACCGGAGAAGTGTGCGTAGTCACCTACGGACAGCTGCTGGCCCTGGTGAAGCAATACGCAGCCGCCCTGAAAGGTCTGGGAGTGGAAAAGGGCGACCGGGTGGCCATCTATATGCCCATGGGTGTTGAGGCGGTGGTGGCCATGCTGGCCTGCGCGCGGATTGCTGCTGTGCATGTGGTGATCTTCGCCGGGTTTTCAGCTAACGCGGTGGCCGACCGGCTGGAGATTTCCGGCGCCAAATTTATCCTTACTCAGGACGAAGGGTCGCGCCGCGGCAAACCGGTCGAATTAAAGAAAATTATTGACGACGCCCTGGCCATCTCGGCGGGACAGGTGCAAAAGGTGGTTGTATTAAGAAGAAACAAAGCTACTCCGCCCCCCATGCGGGAAGGAAGGGATATTTTCTGGGAGGAATTCCTGGCCCTGGGGGAAGGGAGAGTGGCCGACGTCGTCCCCGTGGAAGCCAACGAGCCCCTTTTCATGCTCCCCACCTCCGGGACCACGGCGAAGCCCAAAGTGACCGTTCAAAACCACGGCGGTTACCAGATTTACGTGTACTCCATGGGCAAATGGATCTACGCTTTAAAGGAGGAAGACGTCTGGTTCTGCACCTCGGACATCGGATGGATCGTGGGCCACAGTTACAACGTATACGGTCCCCTGCTTTTCGGCTGTACCTCCATCCTTTATGAAGGTACCCCCGATTACCCCCGGCCGGATATGTGGTGGGAAATTGTGGAGCGGAACAAGGCTACGGGGTTGTGGTTGTCGCCCACCGGCGTGCGGGGGCTCATGAAGCTGGGCCTGGAGCAGGCCAGGAAGCACGATTTAAGCTCCGTAGAAAGAATCGTCTGCGCTGGCGAGGTCTTGAACCCGCCCGTCTGGCAGTGGCTGCAGGAGGAGGTTTTCCAGAATAAGATCCCCGTCATCGACCACATGTGGCAGACGGAAACCTCCGGGCCGATTTTCGCCAACCCTTACGGCCTGGGCCTGCTTCCCATCAAGCCGGGCTCCGCCTGCATCCCCGTTCCCGGCGTCGTTGCCGACATTGTGGACGAAAAGGACGGCCGCTCCCTGGCTCCCGGGGAAAAAGGGGTGGTGGTTATCCGGAGGCCCTTCCCCGGTCTCACGCCTACCCTTTGGGGAGAGCCGGAAAGGTACCGGGCCGAATACTGGGAACGCTACCCGGCGACCAAAGGCGCTTATTATTCGGGCGACGCCGCCTACTGGGACGAGGACGGCTACATCTGGTTCGCCGGCCGCTCGGACGAGGTGATTAAAATCGCCGCCCACCGCATCGGCACCATCGAGATCGAAAGCGCCCTGATTTCC
This sequence comes from Armatimonadota bacterium, assembly GCA_023511535.1. Taxonomy (GTDB): domain Bacteria; phylum Bacillota; class Desulfotomaculia; order Desulfotomaculales; family Nap2-2B; genus JAIMBK01. Next base: position 3,759 of record JAIMBK010000085.1, on the reverse strand, counting down.
CACCCGGCGGTGGTGGAAGCCGGGGTGTCCGGCGTTCCCGACGAACTGCGGGGGGAGGTGGCCTGCGCTTTTGTGGTTTTAAAGCCGGGCGTGGAGCCGTCGGAAGAGCTGAAGAAGGAATTAATCGAGCACGTGCGCAAAACCATGGGCGCCATTGTGGTGGTGAGAGACATCGAATTTATCAAGGGCCTGCCCAAGACCAGAAGCGGGAAAATCATGCGCCGGGTGATGCGGGCCCTCTGGACGGAAAAAGAGATCGGCGACATCTCCACCATTGAAGAGGAAGCCTCGGTGGACGAAATCCGGGAAGCGGTCAAGAAGATGAAGCAGGGGTAAAAAGAACAAAGGCACAGAGGGATAAAGGAACAGAGGGACAAGAGATAAAGGGCAAAGTACCCAGGCACAAAGGCACAGAGGGAGAATGCATAGCTTTGCACTTCCTCTGTGCCTTAGTGTCTCTATGAAGTGCCTTAGTGCATCTGTCCCCCTGTACTCTTGGGTATCTCCCTCAAATATCCTCTTCCCCGGTGAGTTCTTGTCCCGCCATTCCCGCCGCCGCGTTTCCCTCCAGCAGTTCCGGTTCGTCGTCCGTCTGCAGGTGGTCGTCGTTCACAAAGACTACCTCGTCGCAGTTTGGACAGATTACTTCGATTGCGGCATCGTCTTCCAGGATGTCGGGATCAAAGCAAACTGTCTCCCCGCAATTTGGACATTCCACTTCCACGTAGTCATCCGTTTCGTTTTCCCGGTAAAACTCTTCTTCCAGGGTGGTGAGGTCTTGATCGACGGTTTCCAGGTAATCTTCCAGTTCCGCGTGGGATTTCTCCATTTCGTCAAATGAATTGGCAAAATCCTCCAGTACCCCAATGATGCCTTGAAACAGCTTTCCTTCCATGGTGTCGGGGTTCAGGTTCATTCCCGACGATAAACCCTGTAAATAAGCAACTTTTGATTTCAGTTCGCCCACTTTCATTGTCGTTAACCCCCTTAAATAACTGCCTGGATTTTTCTTCGCTTATATTATTTCTCCTGGCCGGGGGTCTTAAACACTTTATTCCGGTGCGTCGTTAAACGCGCTTCAGGTATAGCCCCGTGCGGGTGTCGACCTGCAGCACGTCGCCTGTATTGACAAACAGCGGCACCTGCACGACGTAGCCTGTTTCCAGGGTAGCGGGTTTGGAGCCGCCGGTGGCGGTGTCTCCTCTGATCCCGGGCGCCGTCTCAATCACTTTCAGTTCAACGTAGTTCGGCAGATCGACGCCGATGGATTTGCCCTGGTACATCACGATGTGGAGGGTCATGTTCTCTTTTAAAAAATTTACCGCGTCGCCGAGTTGTTCCCTGGTTAACGGAAGTTGGTCGTAATTTTCCATGTCCATGAAATAATAAACGCCGCCGTCGTTGTAAAGGTACTGGACTTCCCGCCTTTCCACGTGGGCCCGCGGAATTTTTTCACCGGCATTGAAGGTTCTTTCAATAACCGCCCCCGTGCGCAAATTTTTCAGCTTTGAGCGCACAAAGGGCGAGCCCTTGCCCGGTTTAACGTGCTGAAAGTCGATCACCTGGTAGGCTTCGCCGTCCAAGTCAATGGTTAAGCCGGTACGAAAGTCGTTGGTGGAAACCAATTTTGAAAACCTCCCTTAGACAAAATATCACAAAAGTCCGCAAATCATCATGGGCAACTTCCCAAAAAAAGCAGGGACAAAGGAAAATAAACCTGCCTTGGGCCTCATTTTTATTTTAATGGCCAGAACAAATGTTCAACTCGATTCAGTTCCCTGAAAAATGCCAGGCACAGGCACAAAGTAAAATGTTTTTTAGTCAATAAATCCCTGTGGCTCTTCTGCCTTTGTGCCTTGGTGCCTCCTTCCCGGAGAATACCGGGGCACAAATTGAGTTACCCGGGCACAAAGGCAGAAACCAAAAATCGCTGGCCTACCTGCAGGTGATCAGTTCTTCTTTCGGCGCGCGGGTAAGGAGGCGGCAGCCGTGTTCCTCGACCACGGCCATGTCCTCGATGCGGACGCCGCCCCAGCCCGGGAGGTAGACGCCCGGCTCGATGGTGACAACCATGCCGGCCTGCAAAACCGTTTCGTCCTTTTTGGAAAGGCGGGGGCCTTCGTGCACCGCCAGGCCGACCCCGTGGCCCGTGCTGTGCCGGAAATTTTCCTGGTGGCCGGCGGCGGCAATCACTTCCCGGACGGCCCGGTCGACGTCGCTGGCCTTCACCCCGGCCCGCAGTGCCTTGAGGCCCGCCGCCTGCGCTTCCCGGACCAGCGTGTAAATTTCCCGCTGCTTTGGATCGGGCGGTCCTAAGGAAACGGTGCGCGTGAGATCCGAATAATACCCCTGATATTCGGCGCCATAATCGATTGTCACCAACTCTCCCGGCTGCAGAATTTTTTCGGAAGCCACCCCGTGCGGCAGGGCGCCCCGGGGGCCCGACGCCACAATGAAATCAAAAGGGACCTTCCGGGCGCCTTTTCGCCGCAGGAAAAATTCCAGTTCCAGGGCCACTTCCCGTTCCCGGACGCCCGGGCGGATAAAATCTAAAATATACCAGAAAGCATGATCGGCCAGTTCGGCTGCCCGGCGCAAATTCTCTATTTCGGCGGGCTCTTTGACCTGGCGCAGCTCTTCGACGAGGCCGTTCAGCGGTGCGAGCTCCGCAATTCCGGATAACTTGTCCCGGAGATCGTTAAATTGCCTGTGGGTCAGGTAATCACCTTCGCAGGCCAGGGCACCGGCGTTGTCCGGCGGCAGGAGTCCGGCGACCGTTTCGAAGGTCGACTCTTTGATTTCCCGCACCTCCCACCCCGGGCACTCGGCGGCTGCCTGTTCGAGGTAGCGAAAATCAGTTAAGAGATAGCATTTTTGCCGGTCAATCAGCAAGGCTCCCGCGGTGCCGGTAAAACCGCTTAAATACCGGCAGTTCTCCGGCTGCATGATCAGGATGGCGGCCAGGCCCTTTTCTTTTAACTTTTCCCGCAGGCGTTCAATCCTTTGCGTCAAGTTTTTCGATCTCCTTTTTTGCCGCCAGGTTTACCGCCGCCCGCAGCGCAAGCAGGTAGCTGTCCGGGCCGAATCCGCTGATCTGGCCGGCCGCCGCCGGGGCAATGACCGAGTGGCGCCGGAATTCTTCCCGGGCATAAATGTTGGAAAGGTGTACTTCCACGACCGGCACCGGGATGGCGGCCACCGCGTCGCGCAGGGCCAGGCTGTAATGTGTGTAGGCGCCGGGATTAAAAATTACGGCAGCGCAGCTTTCCCCCGCCTCCTGCAAGCGGTCCACCAGTTCACCCTCGTGGTTCGACTGAAAAAATTCCACCTGTACGCCCAGTTCCGCCGCCAGTTTTTGGACGGAGGCGTTGATTTCCTCCAGGGTGAACGAACCATAAACCTCCGGCTCCCGCCGTCCCAACAGGTTTAAGTTCGGTCCATGCAGCACCAAAATTTTCATCGGGTTAACCCCAATCCCTTCCCCAGAAAATAGCAACTACCTCGAAAATATGCCATCATTTCTTATCGGGCTGGAATTGTCCGGTTCGCTCCGCTGCTCCGGGTCAAATTCCAGCCCTCATTTTCATCATTAATGAAGAGAACGAAGGTTCTCATGAGGAACTCCCCAGAAAACAAGAATCAAAGGTAAAGAAGGCCTACTTTTTATCCCCTATCCCCTATCCCCTAACCCGGCATAGCCGGAACCAAAAAGGAATTTGCTCATCCATGCCGAAAACTTAACCAAAACCCGCATGGAGG
>JAIMBK010000084.1 GCA_023511535.1 Armatimonadota bacterium | reverse complement strand
AGTACCAGGCTGGCCGCCATTGACGACCCGGCGGTGCTGCGTTCCCTGCACAGAAAAAGTGTGAAGGTGAAGAGCCTGGCGGAGTTTATCCGGCTGCTGGAGGAAGTAGAAAATTAAAGGGGTCAGTACAGGCTGTCCAGACAGCGACACTGATGGCGCTTGATGATTCAGCCGACCCATTTGTGACCCCACGCAAATCTCCAAAGCGCGTGAGGCGACTCTCTTCGGGGTAATCTTGATCGTTTGGTTCGAGGTAGCCGCATGTCCAAAAGAAAAGGGCGATCAGGGTCCGGAGCCCCAATTTACAGGTATGAAGCAAGAGAAAAAGAGTTTGAATTAGCTATTGGTAACGCCAGGAAGCACTCTGCAAAATGATTCTCTTTAAGATCGCTATCGGGATGCAGATATTTTTTAAAAGGGAGCACCGTCCAGGCCGGCTGGAGTATCAGGAACCGGCATATTTTCCACTCGCACCCCTCATTACGGTCAAAAACCCCGGCTGCCATATTTTTTCAGGGGTTTAACAAAGCCAGGGTAAACAACACGCCTAAAACCAGGGAAAGAAAAATTAAATAGTAGCCATAATAACCAGGAATGTGTTTTTGAAACGCGAAGTGAATTCCCGTCATGAATACAGAAACCGATATGAAGAAAATGGCCACTGCACTGTAAATACTGAACTCACCAGAAGTAATAAGGTAATAATTACCAAGAAGTAATAAAGGAAAAGCCAGGAGAAAAATAATAACCCTTATTTTCCCAAACATCGGGTTTGATCCGCCTTCCTTTCCCGCCCTGTTTAAAATCAAAATGGCCATGTTTTTTCAGTGCCTTCCCGAAGGACGTTTAGTTGCGGGACGATGCAAGCCCTTGCTTCCGTTCACCCCGCCAGAAAGCTTCCCCGATGGTCAGCGCTTTTCTAATGGCCGGGTTTTCCACCGCGATCGCCTCCATTTTTCCCCTTAATCAACGTCAACAGGTTGGCCGGCGCGCATCTTTTGCTTGCCTGCCGGAAACCTGAAATGGCCGCTTATTTTGGAGGGCCGGGCGGGCAGGCGGTCTTCTTCCGCGGCCCGGGGCCCCGCGTTAGGCGCCATGGTCACCTGGATATCGTCTTCCGTCAGCAAACGATAAAGGTCTGCCATTTGCCGCCCCAGTTCCTCACTTCCGGGGTTGGGGATGTAATCCAGTTCCAGATGCTATAAGCCGGATCGCCAGCCGCAAGATTTCTCCTGCTCCCGGCAAAACCGCGCCCGGAACGGGGAATAACGTATCTCATTTTCTCTTCAAAAAAACTGGGCCGGTTTTAATCCTGCCCGTCATAAATCGAGGAGGCAATTTCAACGGCTTCCTGGGCGGGAAGCCGCCCATCCAGATCGAGTTTGACGTTGCCGTCAATCCACATCAGGTGGATAAATTCGATTTTGGACTGGGCCATGGTTGCCCGGTGAGGTCCGATCATCACCTCTTTAATGACTGTATCTTCGGAATCGTAGCCGTACCCGTAACTAAGCTCCCCGACAAAGTTAAACTGGGTGAGAGTGAAATGACTTTCCTTTGGCCCCCGGTATTCCATGGTTACCCGGGCGGTATCAGAAGGAGAGGTTTTTTGGTAGACAGTTTTCTCCAGGCGATACCCCGGCGGCAGGTAGCCGGGAACCCGCAGCGGAAAAGGCGTCCGCGCCCTGGCCTGCTCTAACGTGAGGACAACCGGCGGGTCCAGGGGGATTTCTTTTATTTCCCCGGGGGGCGGGGGTGGTTTCGGACGATCGTCGCTGACAACCCCGCCGCGCAGGTTCACGAGCGTACCGGAAAGGAGCACTTCCACGTTATCCAATACTTTGTAACCCAGCGCCCTTACTTTGCCGGGATTAAACGATAAAACGGCCGCCAACGCGAACACCAGCACGGCCGCCGCGGTAAGGCGGGACCAGCGCCCCGGAAAAAAGGAAAACGATTTTTGCGGGCCGAATTTCGCTCCGGGTTTCTGCCTCAGTTTTTCCCGGAACCGCGCCCAGGCTTCTTCTGCCGGCGGGGGTTCGCAACTCTCCACGCGGGCGCGGATTACCGCCCTGATCAAAGCATCCAGTTCGTCGTCGGAATATCTTTTCACGACTTACCCCACCCCCGACCGATCTCTTGAGGGGATTGGTCGAAATCCGGTTTCTCGCCGGCCGTCCCCGGTCCCTTCCGGCCGAGCAGTTTTCTCCGCAAGAAGAGGCGGCTCCTGTTCAGGCGCGATTTGACCGTGCCCTCCGGCACCCCGGTAACCAGGCTGACTTCCTTGATGGTCATCCCGTGATTGTAGTGAAGGATAAACACCTGCTGCGATTCTGCCGGCAGATTGTCTACCATTTGCCAGATCGCCAGCAAATCCTCTTTTTGCACCAGCACTTCCTCCGGCAGGTATTCACTGGCCTGTCGGTAAACCACTTCTGCATCCGGGCTGACCGGAAACCGGCGGTTTTTGCGCATCAGGCTGCGCGCCGTGTTAATGGCGATTTTGCTCAGCCAGGCGTTGATCTTCGTCTCGTCGTCCAGCTGCCGGAGCTTACCGAGAGCTTTGAAAAACGTTTCCTGCACGACATCCTCGGCCAACTGCACGTCCTGGGTAACGAAGTAGGCCGCTTTAAACACATGGCGATAAAAATAAGTAAAGAGAAATCTGGCTACCTCTTCTTCCTTTTCCCGGAGCACTTCGAAGAACCTGTTATTTTGCTTGCTCATACCAAAACCCTCCCCGAGGCAGCCAGTTACATATATTCTATTCTTGACCAAAAGACATTTTCCTGCAAATTGTTCTTATTCGGAAGGACGACAAAACTCCAAAGATCGCGTGTCTACCGATATCCTGGCTAGATCAAAATAAACTAAAAGAACCATTGAAACCCGCCAAACAAGATCCACGCGATAATTAATAATCGGAAGGCTTCCCAGTAAGTAATTTCCCGGATGGGTAATAACTTAGGGATGGTAATGTTCCACAGCCATTTGAAAAGAGCAGTGATGAGAAACAACAGGCCAACAATCAAAAAAGGCAAGGTTAAAAAATAAACGGCGGAATTCACCGGGATCACGGGCAATAAAGGCGAAAGCAGAGATAACATTCTTTTGCTCCTCTCCCGATATTTTCATGAATACTTTCTCCAGGAAATAGCATTTACGAAATCAGTCGCTCCTCCCGAGATTCTCTTTAAGCAAACATTCGTGGGCTTAAATCAGTTCGTCCGGCGTTCGGGCGCTGATCACCTCTCCTCCCGAAACTCCGGCGACTGCCTCCAAAGGGCCATTTTTTCTTGTTAAGGTAGACGGGAAAAGTTCCGGAAAGGTTCCCGGGGGTAAAAAAAATTTTGAAGCATAACCACTTTGCCCGCAGGCAACAAGGAAAATTGCCGACCGGGGGAACCCTCTCCCGGAAGCAAAGCCGGGGGAACTCCCCTGGGCAGGATAAGTCAAATGGGGTGATCACGATAATCTACAGTTCCCGCCGGGAAAAATCCCGCCGGGCCAACCGCAGGCAAATCAGAAAACAGGCGGCGCCGAAGAACAGCCAGGCGGGTGAAACTTTAACCGCGCCAGTCAAGCCTATTCCAGTAGAGGGCGAGAGGTAAAATAATTTTTTCCACTCGCCACTGAAAACCACCATGATCAAGATGGCGATGAGGATAGAATACTGCTTGCCCAGGCGGAAGAAAAGCCAGGTATAGATACTGAGCACGCTGCTCGTGATGGCCGCGCCCAGCAGCAAACCAGCGGCCGCCTGCCGGGACGTTACTTTCACCAGACCGGCAAGATCCAGCGCGCCTGCCAGCGCCAGCCCATAACCCAGGGAAAAGACAACGATCACGATGAGCCCGCAAAACTTGGCGTCCACCACCGTTTCGGAACGGACGGGCAGAAGGCGCTGAAAGCTCAGGGTATGGTTGCCTTGTTCATTGGAAACCAGCCCAATTATCAGCAAGGAAGCAAAAATAAAACTGCCGGCGGCGATCACGCCCGCCGCCCCGGCCCGGATGGAAGGCAGGGAAACAAGTGAGGTAAAAACTATAGACACCAGAATCGTTCCGCGCAACAGGTAAAAGTCCTTATAAATTAAGCCCCGCATCAACCAATAACCTCCCCAAATTTTTTACCAGTTGCCGTCAGTCAAGACGACCATAATCTCTTCTAAATTTAAGGGCCGGTGGTTGACTTCCCCGTCCGCTGCTTGCACAAGCTCCTGGAGCAGCCGGGGGCTGAAATCGCCGGTGACCCCCTCAACCTTCCGGCCTTCCCGGCCCCGGGTTTTCACGTAAGGCAGCAGCCGGCGCACCTGCTCCAGCGCGGCCGGATTCTGCAGGGAGAAAGAAACCAGGTGCCACTTTTCCAGGATGACGTCCTTCTCGCCGCTTAAAACGATCCGCCCGCTAACGATGTAACTGACCAGGTCGGCGATCCTCTCGAGATCGCTGACAATATGGGTGGAGAAAAGCACGGCCCGGGTTTCTTCCTGGATGACTTCTAAAAGCTCCTGCAATAAGGTGTAGCGCACAACCGGATCGACGCCGGCAGTGGGTTCATCCAGGATCAATAGACGAGGCCGGTGGGCCAGAGCCAGGGCCACCGCCAGCTTCGCCCGGTCGCCTTTGGAAAGGTTCTTCACCATTGTGGCGCCGGGAACCCGGAATTTCTCCAGCAGAGCCCGGAAATAAGCGTCATCCCAGGTCGGGTAATACCTCCGCAAGAAGTTCCCCAGCCAATTTCCCGTAACCGACTCATACAAATGGTTGCTTTCCGGGACGTAACCGAGCCGGTTCTTAATCCATACCTCGGCAGCGTCCCAGCACCGGCCCAGCACTTCCACCGTGCCCGTGTCCGGGCGGGCCAGATTGGTGATGATCCGGATCGTCGTCGTTTTCCCCGCCCCGTTGGGGCCGACAAACCCCATAATCGAACCGGCCGGAAGTTCCAGGTGGATGTCTTGCAGCCGAAAGCCGCGGTAGTTTTTGCCCACGCCGGTTAAGCGGAGGGCGGTCGTTGAATCAACCAAAGAAAATCACCTTCCATCGCAAGGATTGGGCAAAAAAGAGGATAACATCGCCATAAGCTGGCAATATTTCATGTGCAGGTGAACTTACTTTTTTAAAAGCTCCTCCAGCAGCCTGCGAATCTCCCGATCCTCCATCCCTATCCGCCTGGCTTCGGAAATAGCGGCCGCCAGGCGCTCCTTTACCTTAATAGATCTCAGCCCGGCCAGGCGGTCCGGATTGACCGCCGCCACAAAGGTGCCCAGGCCGGGGCGGGTGACAATCAGCCCCTCCTTCTCCAGTTCCAGGTAGGCCCGCCTGGTGGTAATGACGCTCGTGGTCAGATCTTTGGCCAGTTCGCGGATGGAGGGCAGCAGCTCATCCGGCCGGAGTTCCCCGGCCAGAATTTTCGCCCGGACCTGGTCCACAATTTGCTGATACAAAGGAACCGGGCTGTGCGGGGAAATTAAAAGCAACACCGTTCAGATACCTGCCTGTAAGGAAGTTTCCCTGGCTGCAATGAAAGTAAAGACGGGTTGGAACAGCAAACTAAAAAGAACTTAAAATCATCAATCAAAACTTTTGTGAATAACCGTGTATGTCCTATATATACAGTGGCACCAGAGCCACTGTTTGTCAAGGAAAAATAATTTTCTTTCAACGGAACTTTTTCCTTTCCTCAACAGCGTTGTAAGTCATGGCCAGGGCCATTAGCCAGCCCATTTCTTCCGCGGAAAATTCCCGGAAACAACATACATCTTGACTTGCTTAATTATAAAGTTTTTCCAATTTGCCCTTGACTTCCCCTGTTCTGGTTAATAATCCTTCGTTGTAAACCCGGGGGTAATGGGCTTCCAGGTGGACCCGCCGTCGACCGTCCGGAGGAGGCGGGTCCTGGTGCTTCCGGGCTCGGAAACCAGCGCCCAGCCCTTTTTGCTGTTGACAAACTCCAGTTGCCGCACGCCCACCAGGCTGGTGTCAGGAGTGATTTCTGTCCATTTCCGGCCTCCGTCGGCGGTCAGGTAGAGCCGGTCGCCATCGGTGACGAAGCCGTGCCGGGCGTCGGCGAAACTCCAGACCAGCCCCTGGTTGTTTTTCGGGGTAACGGGAGCGGTAGGACTCCAGTTCGCTCCGCCGTCATGCGTCGCGTAGAAGACGGTGGCCGGCGGCTGCTGCGCCCCGAAGCGGACGGGGAGGAAGCCGTCCTTGCCATCAAAAAACACCGGCGGCCAGGCGCTCGCCGATCCCCCCTCGGTACCGTACCCCGGAGGAACAGGCAGGGACTGTTCCCGCCAGGTTTCCCCGCCGTCGCTCGTCTGGTAAAGGAAGATGCCGGGGCCATGCGAGCAGCCCGTCACCCAGCCGTTTTCCCCATCCCTGAAGCTTATTCCGTTCTTGAGGCCGCCAAACGGCAGCCCTCCAGGCTTTTGGGAATCCGGGTCCGCGGCCGCCGCCAGGAACCAGGAGGCGCCGCCGTCGCCGGTGCGGTAGATTTCCACCCTTTCTGAGCCGGCGGCTACCCCCTGGCTGACCATTAACCAGCCGCAGCGGGCGTCAATAAACTGGAGTTTTACTGCAAAAAACGGGTACCTCGATTCAGCGGCAGCTTTTTGCCAGCTTCGCCCTCCATCAGCAGTGCGAAAGATGACTACCGCCGGGTCGCCCTCCCGGACGGCAGTGAACCATCCCCGGTCGGCATCCGGAAACGACGCGGCGCCGATCGTACTGCCGGACGCACTTTTCGGGGTGACATCCATCCAGGTTTCACCGCCGTCGTTCGTCCGCAGCACGGCCGTCCCCGTGAGTGCCCACCCCGCGGTTTCGGTGACCATGCGAAGCGAAACCAATTCCCCGGCCTGGATTGGGCCCGGCGGTGCCGGAGGAGGGTTGCCTCCCCCGCCGGTGCCGTCCCGGGAGCTCCGGGCGCCGGCACAACCCGCCAGCACCAGCCCGACCACCAGGAAGACAACAGCAAGCTTCAACTTCATATTCACGCTTGCATTCCCTGCTAAAGGAACATTTCTTCTTGTTAAATATAGACGAGAAAGATTCCGGAAAGGTTCCAGGTTAGAAATAAGCTTCTGAAAAAAACTCGTCCTGGAAGCAAGCCCCACGCTCCAATTCGCCCAAAGCCCCACCACCCCCTGTCCTCAATTTCTTCCCCCAAAAACCGCCCCCCGTTAAGATTCTAACGGGGGGCTTCTTTCTTGCCACAATAGGCTAATCTTTAATGCTTTGACGAAAAGCATTCTCCCGTAATGCCGAAGGGCCTCCACTCCCATTCGCTTTACCGCAAAGCTTCCTTGGATGGTCAGCGCCCTTCTAAATTGCCGCGCTTTTTATCCCTGCCGCCTCTATTTCTTCACCTTAATCCGCGTCAACGGTCTGGCCGGCACGCACTTCCTGCTTACCTGCCGAAAATCTGAAATGACCGGTTATTTTGGAGGGCCAGGCGAGCAGGCGGTCTTCTTCCGCCGCCCGGGGCCCGGCGTTATGGATCAGTAAAGGAACCCCGTCCGGACGCCGCCGGTCGGAGACGATCCCGATGTGCTCGCCCGGCTGACCGAAAACAACGATGTCCCCGCCCTGCCACTGCTTTAAGTTCTCCGGGTCTTTCGGCTTTATTTCCGTGGTCAGGCTCCGGGCGTGTTTTTTGAAGAAAACCAGCTGGTTGGGCACCCGCCGGAAATCAATATTCGGTTCCGGGCGGCCGTTTACCTGGGGATAGTCCCGGACGTTTCTTTTGATGTCCGCATCCAGCATGGCTTTTAGGTCGTAACCCGCGTTTTGCAAAGCCCGCCAGATAACGTCCGTGCAGACTTGCGCAAGCTCCTGGAGCAGCCGGGGGCTGAAATCGCCGGTGGCCCCCTCAACCTTCCGGCCTTCCCGGCCCCGGGTTTTCACGTAAGGCAGCAGCCGGCGCACCTGCTCCAGCGCGGCCGGATTCTTCAGGGAGAAGGAAACCAGGCGCCATTTTTCCAGGAGAACGTCCTTCTCGCCGCTTAAAACGATCCGCCCGCCAACGATGTAACTGACCTTGCGGGAGGTTACTTGCCCCAAAAAAATCGCCCCCCCGTTATGATTCTAACAGGGGGCTTCTTTCCCCAATAAGCTAATCTTTAAGTACCCGGCAGCCCCTCAATGACGGCCCGGGCGTCCTCCAGGGAGTAGTCAGCTCTGGCCGGCGTTCAACTGGCCTTGATAAAGCCGCGCGGCTGCTTTAATTGCCGGCGGGGTGTTCCGGGTGTTCCTCTTCCTGCGGACCGGGCCCGGGCATCTCTCTGGCCTGCAGGGCTTCGGGCGGCAGCTCGATCTTGATTTGATCGTCATAAGCGTAATCCTGGACCTGGATGTGCATTTCGATTAACTCCACCGGCACGGCCTCCTCCTGGAACCGGTCGCTGAAAGACAACACGACTTTCATTTCCCCGGCGCGGGGCAAGTAGTTTTCTGCATCGATCTCCTCGCGGCCCCAGAAGGAGATCGACTTGATCAATTTCCCGGCCTGAGTTAAAGATTGGTCGAACTCGGGCCCGCCTAAGCTGCCGCGCAGCGATTCGGGCAGGGCTGCCTTTAAGAAGGCGGTCAGGTCGTCGATCCGGCCGTAATAGCCAAGCTCATGCACTTTCCGGCCGTCTTTCTCCGCGGTCGCCAGGAGCTGGTAATGGAGGTAAGGCTTTAACTCTTCCGGGATCCCGACCTGCGCCTCCAGATTTTGTTTCAAGATGGCCTCCATGTCCGGGACGGCACTTTCGGGCAGGCGCACCCACCCGGCTTTGCCGATGGCCGGGTCGGTCATTTTCATATACATTTTCCCGTCGACCAGGTATTGCTCCACTTCCACTTCCGGGATCTGCTGATCTTTTCCGGCGGCCGTAAACCGCCACCGGGCAACCTGGTGCATGGTGGCCGGCAGCACCATCTCCATGCTGATCCGTCCCGAGCCTTTCATCGGGGGCATTTTGCCGGCCATGGCCGCCCGCGGCTGCATCATCATCTCCAGGTTTACCGCACAACGCATGGCTTTCAAAGCTGCCTGCGCCTTTCGGCTTTTTTCAACAATGTCCACCGCCTGCGGGTCGCTGCCGAAAACGCGGGCCAAAAAGTCGGCCGCCTCGCTTACGGTAAGCGGGTTTTCCGGGTTGGACCGGTCGGAAACCAGCCCCTGGTTAACCAGCCAGTTATACAAGGAACTGCCCCAGTGGCCGGCTTCCAAAGGACCCGCCCGGGATTCGTCCAGCACCCTGAATAAACCCAGGGTGCGGGCCGCCAGCGCCGCCGCCTCCACCCCCGTTAAAGGCTGATTGGGCCGCAGGGTGCCGTCCGGATACCCGGCCAGAATTCCTTTTTCTTGAAGGGTGCCCATGGCCGGGGCAAACCAGCTTTCCGGATCGACGTCTTCGGCCTGGTAAACCTGCCGGTCAACCGCCGGGAGATTGGCCGCCTTTACCAGCATGGCCGCAAAGGCGCCCCGGGTGACCGGTTCGCTGAGGGCTGGGGGTTCCGGATAAACGCCCAGCAGTTCCCCCCTGTCCGGCGGCTGGGCGGAGGCCAGGGCTGCGCAAGCCGTAAACGAAAGGAAAAGAACCACCAAAATAAGAACTGCTTTACGCATTTTCTTTTCTCCTTTTCTTTTCTTGTTTGATTTGCAGTCAACATTCGCCAATTTTCAGATCTACCCCCGGTAGGTCTTTGGCGCCAGAAGATGGTGAACTAAACTAAAGGCCGCGAGCCTCGATTTTGGATTCTTCTTTTTTTACCACCCCCATGAACAGAATGGAAACCGTCCGCTCAGCTGACGAGGGCATTTACCTGCCGTTTTCCTGCTTACTTACGTCTTTCCCGGGCCTTTCCCGGGGGTATTTCCCTCCTTAATACTTAAGACGTAAAAACGTCCGGAAAGGTTCCGGAAGGATTCTAAAAAAAACTCCGCCAGGACCCGGACGCCCGGGAAACCGCCTGGTTTTAACTGTATTTTCGTAAGTCGGCAAAAGGGAACAGATGGGGAGCGATAATAAAATCCACTTCCCCTTCGGCAAATTTTAGTTTTAAAAAATGGGAGCCCTCCACGTAATCACCGGTCAGGTTCCCTACCGCGTTGTTCAACCGGGGAGTGAGCTAGGTCAGGTATTGGGTCGCTTGGACGCGGGGAACCCTTCCAGGGTATCCCTTATTTTACCATGCCATTTTTTATTGACCACGCTGTTACTTTTTCCATAGTTTGTTCGTCTATTAATCATAGAAAGGCCAAAAGGGGAACATCTGTGAACGCCCTTTTCCCGGTACGGAACGGGCAGAGGAGTGTTTTTGAATTGAAGGCTGGAAATGAGCAGGAACGGGGCGCCCGGGCTTCCTTTGCGGAGCTTTACGACCGGCACTTTGATGCCGTGAACCGCTATTTGCGCTACCGGATGGACAATCCCTGGGACGCCGACGACCTTACCGCGGCGGTCTTTTTGAAGGCGATGGAAAATTTCCCTAAATACCGGGGCGACGC
>JAIMBK010000083.1 GCA_023511535.1 Armatimonadota bacterium | reverse complement strand
ACGACCGGGTTGGCGGCCGTCACAATCCCGGCCCGGATGGGGTAGGGCTTTCCTTCCAGCGCGGCCTGCGGGAAAAGGGTGGCAATGCCGAAAGGCGCCCGGCGCCCCCACAGAGAGCTGAAAATGGGGTACTCCCCGGCTCCGAGAGGCGGCTCCTGATCTTTTAAGCCGAGGTTGCCTAAAGGGATGCGGGGAACGGTCACCCAGCTTCCCGGGACGGCGAAATTCCCCGTAATGGCCTGAAGAATAGAGAGCAGGCGCGAATTTTGCAAGCCGTTCCGGTGCTGGTCAAGGCTGTTGATCCCCTGGATGATACACCCTGGTTTCGCCTGCGCAAAAATCCTGGCGACGGCCTTGATGTCCGCTGCCGGCAGCCAGGTTACGTCTTGCGCCCATTCCGGCGTATAAGGCTGCACGTGGTTGACCAGTTCTTCAAAACCGAGCGTATAGTTTTCCACAAACTCGTGATCGTAAAGATCTTCATTGATGATTACATTGAGCATCGCCAGGCCCAAAGCAGCGTCCGTTCCCGGCCGGATCGGCAGATGGTAGGCTCTTTCCGCCAGCGGGATCCGTTTTGGATTGACCACAATTAAATCCAGGCCGCCGCCCTGCAATCTTTCCCGGATCAGGTTCCCCAGCATTCCCCTGGCTCCGTCGGGATTATGCCCCCACAGAATAATGCACCGGGCGGAACCGGGATCTTCCAGCGGATAACGGCCGAAGGTCAGCTGCCGGGCTAAAATTCGTGTCCGGTAACAAATATTTTCCACCGACAAAAGATTGGGGGTGCCGAAAGCGCCTTTGAAGCGGCGGGCAAACGTGGCCACTTCAATGTTTTCCACGCCCACGGAACCGCAGAAAATGGCCAGTGCGCGGGCGCCGTACCTGGCCTTGACAGCATTCAATTTTTCCGCGCAATAGTCCAGGGCGTCGTCCCAGCTTAATTTTTCCCACCGGCCGTTGACGCGCCGGATCGGGCTGCGCAGGCGGCTGGCCGAGTAGACGTAATCGGGCAGCGCTTCCCCCCGCGGGCAAAGGTAGCCGCGGCTCACCGGGTGCTCCGCCAGACCCTCCACCTTGACCAGCCGGCCATCTTCAACATAGGCTTTAATTCCGCAATCCCAAACGCACAGCATACAGTCACTGATGATTGTTTCGGTGGCCATAAAAATTCCTCCTGAAAGATTTTTTCCTCGCTATGGGAAGATATCAGGTTCTGGTATATTTAATGATTACTGCAATTTTTATGCCAGCAGGTGTGGACGGGTTGTTCAGATTGCCTGGCCCCAAACACTTTTCCAAAAGACCTGTCAATATTTCATACAGTGTAAATAATTCGGACATTATTACCTTTTCCGGAAGGCGGTCCCGATCCGGCCTCCCGGTAACTATTTGAGGCCGAAACGCACGTACCGCCATTGGCTTGTATCTGTTTTGGTGAAGGTATGATTTTTGCAATAAAAAGCTTTTCAAGGCGGCGCGGAAAACTATGTCCGGGAGACACCGGCTGCTCTGTTGCCGATTATTTCTACGAGATTATGATGTTGGAGGGGATAAAAATGGCGTATGAGACACTTTTGCTTAATATCGAGGAGGGGATCGCTGTAATTACCTTAAACCGCCCCCCGGTAAACCCGTTGAACAGCAAGCTGTTCCGCGAACTGGGGCAGGCGGTTGAAGAGCTGGACGCCGACCCGGCGGTGCGGGCGGTGATTATTACCGGCTCCGGGGAGAAGGCCTTTGCCGCCGGTGCCGACATCAGCGAAATGAAGGATCTGACCCCGGTGGAAATGTACCAGTTCGGCCGGGTTTCGCTGGAAACGTATAACCTGGTAGAGAACATGAGTAAACCGACCATCGCGGCAGTAAATGGGTTAGCCTTGGGAGGCGGCTGCGAACTGGCGCTCGCTTGCGACTTCAGGCTGGCGTCGGACAAAGCTAAGTTCGGGCTGCCCGAGATCACCCTGGGCATTATTCCCGGCGGCGGGGGTACGCAGCGCCTGCCGAGGCTGATCGGCGTCTCCAGGGCCAAGGAACTGCTCTTCCTGGGCGAGATGATCGACGCCGCCCGCGCTGAACAGATCGGCCTGGTGAACAAGGTGGTGCCGTCCGCCGAACTGATGCAGGAGGCAAAGGCCCTGGCCTTAAAACTTGCCGCCCGCCCGGCGCACGCCTTGAGCGTCTTGAAAGGAACGGTGAACAGGGGGCTCAATATGAACCTGCACGACGCCCTGGACTTTGAAGCGAAGAATTTTATCCTGACCTTCGTCGGCGACGACCGCCGGGAAGGGTTCAGCGCCTTTATGGAAAAACGCAAACCAAGGTTTACTGGCAAGTAAGGGGGCGAACGGGAGGAGCGTCTGCGATCAAACACCTTGGCCTGGACTTGATTTGGTTTGGGGTAATTATTGTGCTTGGGTCAAATATGGGTGTACTTACCCCGCCGGTCCCGGAAAATTGTCGGGCTTGAGAAGAAACGAAGCTACTCATTATAATATTCTCATAGCCTATTTTCCACATTCAGCCTGGAGGTGTGCGTAGTTGCAGTTAGCCGGAAAGGTGGCCGTTGTTACCGGCGGAGGGGGAGAGTTTGGCCGGGAGATCAGCCTGGTCCTGGCCCAATCCGGGGCATCGGTTGCCGTGGTCGATCAAGAACTGGCAAAAGCAAAAGAGGTAGTCCGGGCGGTCCGTTCCCTGGGTAACGAGGGTGAAGCTTTCCAGGCGGATGTTTCGGAAGTCGCCCGGGTCAGGGCAGTGCTTGAAGAGGTAAAAGAAAAATACGGAGGGGTGGATATCCTTGTTAATAATGCCGGCGTAACCCTGGGGAAGCCCGCTTTAGAAGTAACGGAACAGGAGTGGAACCAGGTGATCGACGTCAACTTAAAGGGTGCTTTTTTTGCCGCGCAGGCGGCGGGCCGGGAAATGATTGCACGCGGAGGCGGCAATATCGTCAATATCGCTTCTGTTGGCGCTCTGGTGGCCGAAAAAAATACGGCGGTATACTCGTTAAGTAAAGCGGGACTGGTTGCCCTGACCCGGAACCTGGCCCTTGAATGGGCCGGTTATAATATTCGCGTTAACGCCGTGGCGCCGGGTTACGCCCGTACCCCCTTGACCGAATTTATAATGAGGGATGAAAAAATTTACAATGCGCTATTAAAGAAGGTTCCTTTGCGACGGTTTTGTACCGCCCGGGACGTAGCGCAGGCCGTTTTATTCCTTGTTTCCGCTGCCTCTTCCTTCATAACCGGTCACGTGCTTGTCGTTGACGGGGGACAGTCAACCGGCTGAATCATTCCCTATCGCCGGCGGAAAGGGGAAAATTAAATTGCGGGAAATATTGAACAGGGTCATAAGTATAGAATGCCGGGGAGGCATGTGAGTTGGAACAAGATTCTTTGATCTCCAGAGTACCGCTTGTGCGAGTAAAAGATTATCTGGTCGAGCAAGCCGAGGATGAAGTGGTAAGAGAGGTTCCAATTACAATTTTCTTAAACGATCAGGAATTTATCACCGTGGTTTGTTCACCTTTCTCGATCGAAGCCTTAGTGGCCGGTTTTTTATTTGTTGAAGGAATAATCGCGGATCGAAAAGAACTTTTGAACATTAAAGTGCTGCCGGATGAAGGACTTGTCTGGGTTGAAACCGCCCGGTCAACGGCGGCTGAATCTTTATTCTTAAAACGCTGCCTCGCTTCCTGTTGCGGCCGGGGGCGCTCTACCTTTTATTTCATGAATGATGCCGGGTTGGCGCCAGTCAGGGCGGAATTTACCGTAACCGTTGATCAGATTAGGGCGTTAAATGAAGAAAGAGAAAAGCGGAGCGTAACCTTTCGAACAACCGGCGGCACCCATAACGCGGCCCTTTGTACGCCGCGGGAAATCATTTATTTCGACGAAGATATCGGACGGCACAATGCCGTAGATAAGGTACTGGGAAGAGCCTTCCTGGATGAAGTACCTTTTCAAGATAAACTTATTTTTCTTTCCGGCCGGATTTCTTCGGAAATAGTTATCAAGGCGGCCAGAGCCGGGGTGCCCCTGATTGTATCGAGAGCTGCTCCCACTGATCTTGCCCTGGCTATGGCGGAAAAGTTGAACATCGGCGTGGTTGGTTTTGTCCGGGGCAATCGCTTGAATATCTACACCCGGCCGGAGCGGGTGAAGGTTGATGCATAAGTTGACTAATATTTTTTCCTTAACAGCGGAGATTTCGGTATAATAACATCAGGTTAGTTGGAGCAAATGGAGGGACTTTTTAAGCTGGAGGCTGATTTTAAATGGGTTTTAATCCCGCCGGCCTGGCGACGGGGATCGGCAGTCTGCCGTTTACGGAGCCGGAAGAGGCCCTGGAGCTGATTTGGGAAAATCTGCCTGAAATCCCGCACTGGCCGCAGCTGCCGCAGCGGGGGTGGGTAGAGGGGTTTGTTTTTCAATTCCTCTCCCCGCTGGTGAAAACGGGCGTTTTGACGGCGGACGCTGCCGCCGGGCGCGCCTTTTTCGAAACCGCCGCCCCCGGCTGGGACCGGCGTCTGACGGAGTTTTACGAACTTTACCTGCGGGCGCAGGAAGGGGACCGGGACGCCCTGGCGGAGTTTGCCTTTCCACCGGAAGCCGCCGCCGGGTTTTACGCTTTTTTGGAATGGGTGAAGAAAAAAAAGACGCCGGGGAAACTGGAGGGACCGGGCGTGTCGGAAGCAGCGGAGGCGCCGGGCGCGTTAGAAACGCCGGGCCCGCCGGGGGCGCCGGAAGCTCCGGGAGCACCGGAAGCCCTTTACTTTAAGGGTCAGTTAGCCGGGCCGCTGTCCATCGGCTTTGCCTTAAAGGACGAACAGGGGCGTCCGGCGTACTATAACGAACAGCTGCGGGAACTGATCCGGCAGACCCTGGTCCTGCACGCCCGCTGGCAGGCACAGGCGCTTTGGGCGCCGGGCCGCCCGCCCATTATTTTTATCGACGACCCCGGGGTCAGCGTGTACGGCCGGTCCAGCTACATCACGGTGACCAGGGAAATGATCGCCGCCGACCTGGGGGAAATCTTCCGGACCGTCCACGAGGCCGGGGCGCTGGCAGGCGTTCACTCCTGCGACGCCATCGACTGGTCCCTTTTTTTCGCCGGCGAATCGGCGCCGGATATCGTTAATCTGGACGCTTACAACTTCGGGGAGTCACTTTTCCCTTACGCCCGGGAAGCGAAGTCCTTTCTGGAGCGGGGGGGCGTGCTGGCCTGGGGGATCGTGCCCACCTCCGAAAAAGCCTGGGAAGAAAGCGGGGAAAGCCTGCTGGAAAAGCTGACCGCTCTTTGGAGAGAACTGGAAAAACGCGGATTGCCGCGGGAGCTTTTGCAGGGGCAGGCCCTGATTACCCCCGCCTGCGGGGCGGGTCTGCTGGCGCCTGAACTGGCCGGGCGTATTTACCGCCTGACCCGGACGGTGTCCGGGGCGCTTCGGGCGGAGCATGCCGGTTAACTAAAATTTACAGAAAGCAGGTTGAAAATTGAAATTTATCTTGCCCGACTACCATATCCACACCCGGCGCTGCGGCCACGCGGCGGGGACGCCGGAGGCCTACGTGACGGCCGCCCGCGCCGCCGGGCTAAGTGAAATCGGTTTTGCTGACCACATTCCCATGTACTGGCTGCCCAAGGCGGAGCGCGACCCCGGCCTGGCCATGCAGGAGGAAGAACTGGCGGAGTACGTTGCGGAGGTGGTCAGGTTGCGGGAGGAAAATCCGGACCTGATCATCCGGCTGGGCATTGAGGCGGATTTCATCCCCGGCCGGACGGAAGAGCTGGCGGCTGCGCTTTTAAGCGCACCCTTCGATTATGTGATTGGCTCCGTGCATTACATCGACGGCTGGGCATTCGACCACCCGGCGCACCTGACCGGTTACGCGCAGCGGGACATCCGTACCATCTACGCCGGTTACTTCCGGCTTTTGCAAGAAGCGGCCCGTTCCGGGCTGTTCGACATCCTGGCGCACCCGGATCTGGTGAAAAAATTCGGGTACCGGCCGGAGGACGACCTGCGCCCCTGGTACGCGGAAACGGCGGCGGTCTTTGCCGCGTGCGGGGTCTGCGTGGAAGTGAACACCGCGGGCTTAAGGGCGCCCGCCGGCGAAATCTACCCGGCGCTGGACTTTTTGAAGGTGTGCCGGGAGTACGGCGTCCCGGTCACCGCCGGTTCCGACGCCCACGCCCCCGGCCAGGTGGGATACGCCTGGGAACAGGCGCTGGAATGGCTGCGGGCCGCCGGCTACCGGGAAGTAGCCGTTTTCGAAAAGCGCCGCCGCCGGGCGGTGCCCCTCGAGTAACCCGGGGGTGAAGCGGTTTTGGAGCAAAATATCCAAAGTGAAGTTTTCCCGGCAATCCTTTTGGTGAACCATTTATCAAGCGTTGGCAAATAGACCTGTTTTCCGGAAAGCGGGAAGCTAGATTACCGTCTGTTCCAGTTTGGTTTACGCCCGGTCTCCCCGCGACAGAATCAGGTTCATTGCTTTTTGCTGCGAAACGGCCGCTTCGTCCGCAGCTTTGGCAAACATCCGGCGCAGCGTGGGATCAATGATTTCCGTCTGGATCAACGTAAAAGACAGACAGGCCATCCGGGCGTCTTTTTCATAATCCTGAAGCATATCCATATCCGTAAATTTCACCTTGGTTCACTCCTTGGTCATGGCCTCGTAATACTCTTGGAAGAAAAGCTTGGCTTTCCGCAGCTTATCCGCCTCTTCCCGGAAATAGTTGGCAATTTCCTGGTCGGTACAGTTGCCCGCGTAAAAATTGCACTTCCGGGCGGCCACTTCGGTTTCGCTGATTATTTTTACGACAAAGGCTCCTTCCTTAATTCTTTGAACTGTCGTCGGATCAAACTCTCTTAACTTCGGTTTGTTCTGGTTGATGAACTTAAACAGGCTGAGCACAGTGAAAACCCTCCCGTTATAGGTTTTCCTGTTGCCTGTATGTTTATGCTTAATTTTCGAGGAGTTCCCCACGAGGCCGGAGTGGTATGCTTACGTCGGCTCAGTCACGGGGGGATTGCGGGCGAGAATTTACCGGCATTTGAAGCCCGACGAAAAATCCACCGGCGCCACCAAGATTTAGCGGGGGCGGCGGCATATTTAGTAAGTATTCAGTAAACCCGCTGGGTATGGCATTGTCCTCGCTCACTCCGTTGCTCCGCGCCTGCAGCGCCGCGGCTCGCTTCGAACCGGACTGGCGGCGTTGCAAAGGCGGCATGATCCCGGTTTCCTTTTTACGATGTCTTTTTTCGGGTGGTAAGTTGCTGTTTATTTCCTTAAAGTAAGAATAATATCATCCCCCGCGGCGGCGACCGCCACCTTCCAGCCCATGCTTTCGGCCAGGCGGGTAACGTTTTCTTGCGCGGCCGCCGTGCTGACCAGCACGCGTAAGGTGCCGGAGGACATCTTATCCAGCGTTCGTCTGGTCATTAAAACGGGTTCCGGGCACAGCAGCCCCCGCGCGTCAATTTCCTTTTCCATCCGGACTCACCTCCTGCGCCGAAGGTTTGACGATCGAAATTTTGCTGTTGAAAAAGGCGATGATGAATACCGCCAGAAAGCCGATGATTACCGCCACCTGACCCGCGAAAGGAACTCCCCCGGGGCCGGCGGCCAGACCGAAATTATGGGCCAGGGCGGCCCCGGCCAGAAAACCCAGCACGGTGGCGGCGCAGTCGGTATTTCCTTCACTGGCGGCCACCAGCTGGCGCAAAGGACAGCCGCCCAGTAGGGTGACCCCCCACCCACCAAGCATCATTCCTAAGAAATTCCATAACCCGTCGGAATGAGCTACCGGCTGGCCGGTAAAACCCGGTTTGAAATCGCCCGTAACCAGGTTGCCGATCAGGGCTACCGCCAGGACGGCTAAAAAACCGGTGAGCAGATGGGTGTCCCGGAACAAGATAAAATCCCGGATGCCGCCGACCATACAGAAATGGGAACGCTGGGCAAGGATTCCGATGAGCAGGCCGGCGCCCAGGGAAATAAGCAAAGGCGCGTGCAAAGACCCCGGTCCTTCTTTACTGAAAAAGAGGAAAGCCGGTTTGTAGAGCAAGAAAAGGAATAAAATAAAGATCATGGCCGGAAAAATATAACCGTTGATTTTATTCTGCGGGGCGGCCCGGCCCAGGGTAAACCCCTGGTTAAGAAACCAAACGCCCGTCCAAACGCCGGCAATGAGCCCGGCCAGCCCCAAAAGAGCGTTTAAATCCCCGCCGGCCAACCTTAGGACAAGGCGTACCGGGCACCCTAAAAAGACGAGCATGCCCACCATCGCCAGCATAGCCAGAATAAACCTGGCGAATGTGTTGGAGCCCCCGACAACCCTGAATTCTCTGGTGGCCAGGGCGGCGCCGAAGGCGCCCAGCACCAGCCCCAGGATTTCCGGGCGCAGGTACTGGACGGGAGCGGCTCTGTGCAGACCCAGCGCCCCGGCAATGTCCCGCAAAAAGCAGGCAATGCAAACCCCCATATTGGGCGGGTTCCCCAGTTGCGTCAGTACTACCCCGAGTATACCCAACGCTCCGCCGGCGCCGATCATCAATGCTTTGCTTCCCCGCATAAAAATTCAAACACCTACGGAAGTCTGAATCTGGAGGGGAGAAGTCGGAATCGAACCGGACCCCGGCTTTTAATTCGGCCGGCCAGCGGGTTTGCTGCCCGTGGGGGGCGCCAGCCCCTTTCTCCCCGCTAAACTTCTACTTCTCCCCGTTAACATTTCATTCTTTATGCAAACTATGGATTCCTTCTATTGCTATTATAAAATATATTTATAATAGGCCCGGTAGTTATAAAATCGGTTTTTGAAGAATCAAGAAGCTCTTTTGCCTGTTCGGCTTCACTATTCTCACTAACACAATTAAAAGCGCGCTGAGGGGATTTCTTCCGGAAGGTTTTTTGTCAAGACGGGGAGAAGTCCTCTTTTTTGCACATGCTACCCGCCATGCTCAAGCTAACCGGGTTGGTTAGGGTGAACCTGGCGCCCGTCACGCAGGAGGTGAACCGCCTGCATCTATGGGCTATATAACTCTTAACCCGCCAGAAGGAACGTATAATTTTCCCCGGTATTGATCTTCTTTCCGCTTTATGCTAAAATGGGCCAAAAAACATGGCGATGGGGCTCGCTCGTTTTGCCTTGCGGCTAATAGCTCCTACCAAAGGAAATAGCAAAATTTGGTAGGGGCTTTTTTATTATGAAAAAGCGCGACAAGGCAAGCAGAAATCTGATCTGTTTTGAAGGGGGAGGAGAAAAATGGGCCAGGAAAATTTCCCGGAAAAACACACCTTGTTGAATGCTCTGGAAGAATTGATCAATCTTGCCGGCCGGCAAGAAAACCGTTTTGCCGCTGAACTTCTTCAGGAAACGAAAGAACGCTTTGAAAAAGAAACCTTCACCCTGGTGATTCTGGGGGAGTTCAAGCGGGGCAAGTCGACTTTCGTCAACGCCCTGCTGGGCGAGCCTCTTTTGCCCACCGCCATCGTACCCTTAACGGCCATTCCGACCATCATCCATTACCAGGAGCATCCGGGCGCCCAGGTAGTTTTTTTAAACGGTGAAAGGCGGGTCATCGAACTGGAAGCAATCACCGCCTTCGTCACCGAAAAAGAAAATCCCGCCAACCGCAAACAGGTGCGGGAAGTTCAGGTCGGCTACGCAAGTCCTTTTTTGCGGCGGGGAGTGATCCTGGTGGACACCCCCGGGGTGGGCTCGGTGTACGAACACAATACCGGGGCGGCCTACGCCTACCTCCCCCGCTCGGACGCGGGTATCTTCCTGCTTTCCGTAGACGCCCCTTTAAGCAAAACGGAAATCGACTATTTAAAAGACGTCCGGCAGCACGTGCACAAGCTTTTTTTCGTCGTCAACAAAATTGATGTCGTTTCCGGCAGCGATGTCGAAGAGGCCCTGGAATTCCTGCGGGGCACCTTGAGAAACATCTTCGACGGCCAGGAGACCATGCTCTTTCCTCTCTCCGCCCGGCTGGCCCTGGAAGGAAAGCGCGAAAACAACCGGCAAAAAATCGCGGCCAGCGGCATTCCGGAACTGGAAGAAAAATTGAATTCGTTTATCGAACAGAACAAGGTCAAATTAATTCGGGAAATTACCGCCGCCCGCGCGCTGCGCATCGCCGGTGAACTGGAGCTGGCGCTTTTGCTCTGGCGCCGGGCCATGGAGGAAACCGAGCAGGACCTGAGCGCTAAAATCGCCCGGTTTAATCAGGAACTGGCCCGGCTGGAGCAGGAGCGGGAAGACAGCATTTACCTGCTGTACCGGGAAGTGGACCGGTTGCGCAAAGAAGTGGAAGAAAACATGGCCCTCTTCCGCCGGGAAAACGAAGGAAATGTCGTCCGGCAGCTGGAAGAGTTTGCCGCGGGACTGCAGGCCCGTTCGCCCCGGGAAGCCGCGCATACCCTCAAGCAGCAGGTTCAGGAAATCGTCCGGGCCGCCATCGAACCCAAAAGGGTGGCCGAACGGGAAGAATTGCAGGAAAAATTCAAGGCAGTGGCGGTGCGCTTCTTTAACCGGATCGAAAACATCGTCGACCAGTTGATGGACGTCTCGGCGGAAATCTTTCAGGTGGCGGTGGAAAAAACCGCTTCGAAGGAATACATCCTGGGCAAAAGGGGCTTTTACTTCCATTTCGCCGACCACCCCACTTTCGTCCCGCCGCTCGAGGATTTGCCGGCGATGGGTATTTTGCCGGGAGGGCTCTTGCGCCGCCACCTGGTGAACAGGTCC
>JAIMBK010000082.1 GCA_023511535.1 Armatimonadota bacterium | reverse complement strand
CTCTCCCAGTCCCTCATAAGCCTCTAACCGCTTGTCATGGGGGACACCTTCGTTTTCCATCCAAAATATAAGTCGTTCATGCGTGATCGGTTTACCAGATATGTTACTAATTACCAGATAATCCCTGGGAATTTGCCGCCTTTACCCAGGGCGACAACAGGCGTTCTCTGTTGACGTTGGGATCGACGCCCTCAGCCATAAAGTAAATAATAAGCAGGAGAGGATCCTCGTCAATACCGACAGCCTTGAGTACACGGGTCATCATAACTGGTGCAATAGAGTAAAACGACTCGGCCCAGCGCAAAGGGGTAAAGCGAGCGCTTTTCTCCGGTGCCAGCAACCGCATGTGGTTAAGCAGCCGGTGGCTTACGACCAGGGTCAGCATGGCCACCAGGACCAGGGATTCTACCACGGCAGGCGCGCCGCTGGAGATCACATCCAGCTGGTAGAGGCGCTTTAGTTCCTTGAAAACAAGTTCGATACTCCAGCGCGCCCGGTAAAGGAGCGCTACATCCTCTGCTGAAAGCTGTTCCGGGGTGATGTTGGTGAGGTAGAAGTGATACATCTTGCTTTCCTCATTGAGCACTCCCACCAGGCGGAAGGTTTCTTTAACCTTAGGTGTGCCGCCCCTGGGGTGATAAATTTCAAACGTCCCGTCTTTCTCGGCCTTCCTGGTCTTAGAGGCACTGCCTTTGATGAAGACCTCCACCTCAACGTCGATTACCTCCCGCTTCAGTCGGGGGAGAATCTCCTTGAGCTTTTTGCCGGCAAGGTCAATCGGATTACCCCGGTAGGCGCGCAGCACCGAGACGATGGTCGGGTTGGCCGATTGCTTGAGCCTGCTTACGAAGTAGCCTTTGTTTTTTCTGATCCTGCTGAACAGCTCGTACTTGAAATAGCCGAGATCGAACAGGAGGATGTTGTCCTTCACCCAGGAGCCGATGCGGATGGTCTTGATCTCGGCGGTCTTGCCGGAATAAATGGCAATGCTCCTCGTGTTGCCGGCGATTCCGGTGATGGCGTGGATCTTGAGTTCGGCCTTGCCCCTTGCTCCCGGGAACTGTTCGGCTAATTTATCGTGTAGCCTGATGACTGTGCCGTCGGCCACGATCAGGTCCTTAAACCCCTTCAGTTTATCTGAGAGCGTAAGGCTGGCGTGGCTGGCCAGATCCGCTATGCCGTGCGCCAGGCACTCTTTCAAAAAGGCGATGAGTCCCTTATTGAAGCGGTCATAAAAAGAGGATGGGACCAGCGTTTTAAGCCGAGACCGTCTCGTAGGCCCTCCTTAAGGAGGCAATGGTGCGTTGCACTCCGACTCCAAAGCCGAGCACCACGACCCAGAAAAAGGTGACCGGGTCGATCTTCCGGTTGCGCTGGACGTATCCGACTCTGGCCGCTGTTTCCCTTAGCCACTCCGGAGAGAACATCTTGTTCAGAACGTTTTCGATTTCGTACGGATTAATTTTTCCGGGAATGAGAGCCAATGTGGAACCTCCTCGGGAGTATTATTTGGAGGAGAATTCCACAAAGGGAGGTGCCTATTCCTTCTTTTCAAAGAACAATTTTCGTCACTCATTTTCCAGGGATACGGCCCCATCTCTGGTTGTTAATGGAATATCCGGGGCTTAACCGAACACCGATGATTCCTGTTGTATTTTAAATAGTTGAAGCAACATTCAACCAGGGTTTCCCATTTTTCATTCCGAACTCATAATTGATAATAAACCTTTTGTTATTGGGAAAGTATTTCTTTTTTCTGTCCAAAAGCATTCTTGCAATATCTTCTCCGATCCTGCGCATCTCCGGATCATCTTTGCCGAGTATTTTAAGAATGTCCTCCAGCCCCTTTTTCTGCTCGCTCTTTGGCAGGAGGCTTAGATTCCAGATTACCGCGGCAAAGGAAATGGCTTTCTCTATGGTAGGATAATCTTCGAGTTTATCCAGCAATGGCTCCGCAAAATCAAGAAGAACTTCGGACATCTTTTCACCCGTGCCTTTTACTAAAGTAAAATTTTTTCCTCTAAACAGACCGCTCTTTTTAATCTTATCCTCAAGAGATGAACTGGTAATATTCCGCATCCTGTTTTTTGGTAACGCTTTTTTCTTGCGTTTACGCTTGCCCATCATGCAACCTTCCCTTTTAAAAAGTAAAATAGTCATTCCTCGGCAGTTATGTAATTTATTCGCTAATACTATGCAGGATAAATGCTGGATAACGGCTATAATAATAAATTATAGAAAAGCATAAAGGCTAAAATCAATATGTCATCGAGCAACTTTTCAACATATTTAAGAAATAATCTCGATGAAGGTAATCTTTCCTGGCTTGCCGGTAGGGAAATAATATTTCTTCCCAACATCTGCATTAACCGAGAATCAAAGCGCGCGGCGCCGACCTGAAAATGTTTCCACAGGAAGGCCACGCCCTTATTTAAAGGGCGCCGCCGCGATCCGGTCTTTTCCCTCGTTGGCAGGACGGAAGACCTTGAACTCACGCATGTTTAATCGTGAGAACGTGTCATGGATTTGAATGGAGTTTTGTTTGTAGCGATGCTTGACGCGCCGGCCCGTCTTCCGCCAAGTCCTCTTGAGCGTAAAAATGGATTACGCAAGCCGTGCGGGTTTTCCCTGGTACATGATCAGGGGTTGGATTTCTTCTGCCGCTGCGTCGGCTGCTACCACCTCACCGAGGAAAAGAGTATGGTCGCCGGCGGGATACCGGGACACCACCCGGCATTCCAGGTTGGCCACACAGCCGGCCAGCCGGGGAACGTTGATTACGCTTGCCGGCTCCGTTTTTAAATTAAGTTGGGCGATCTTGTCTACGTTTTTTCCGGAGCGGGAGCCGCAAAAAGTGGACACCTCCTGTTGTTCGGCGTTTAAGATGCTCACCATGAACTCGCCGGTCCGGACGATCAGATCGTGAGTGAACCGCCCCGGGGCAAAATAGAAACCATCACCAGCAGGTGATCGTGGGAGACCTGGGAGATCCAGGCCGCAGTCATGACGTTATGCTGGTCATTTTCTTTAGCCCCGACCAGACACACCGGCCAGACCAGACTGCGCACCGCCGCAGTTAAGGATTCGCCGCGTATTCCAATCACCTCCAAAAGATAGTATTCGTAACAAATGACCTGATTCCTTCCGGCGCATATCCATGACAACAAAAAAATAAACTCTTAAAAAATCTGCACCCCCGGGCCACCGGGGAAGCGCTGCGAAAGAGACCGGTACCCGGTTTTTGAAAAAGAATCTCTGCCTTGCCAAACCCCCAGGATGAAATTCTCCGCCGGCAGATTAAAAAACTGCTCGCAGCGGGGATCTGGGTGGAGCCCTAATTTACCCTCATCTTTGCGGCAACCGAAAGCAAGCCAAGGCAAAGCGCCGGCCTACACATTCGGACATCGATAAAGGTTTGGCAATAGCAGGACTTTTTCAAAATACGTCGAAATATCCCTCCAAGATTTACCTTGAACATACGGAAGAATTGTTGCCGGCGGCTCTTGTAAAGCGGCTTTTTTCCGGCGGCAAAGCAGCCGGCGTCAAAAGCCGGATTAAAGACCTGGGGCTAACCGCCAGCGATTGGTTTACATAGCTGCTGGCCGCCATCCCCGATGCCAACCCGGGCAAAAAGGGCATTGCCTCAGCGCCGGTGGCCATGGCGCTTTGCGCCCACCGCGGGCACTCCGGGGAAAGAGCGGGTCAAAAGTATTAACTGGTCGATTGCGGAATCGTCTTCGAGCACCTGGTCCTGGCCGCCTGCGCTTTAAAGCTGGGTACCTGCTGGACCGGGGTCTTCGCTGAAGACCGGATCAAAAAAGATTTCGGTATTCCCGAACCCTGGCGCGTGGTGGCCCTTTTTCCTTTAGGCTACCCGGACCAGGACCCTTCGCCCCGGCCCCGGAAAAACTTGCGGGAGATGGTTTTCGCCGGGTGCTGGGGTAATGAAATAGACCCTTTAAACGAGGGGGATAGGGAATGAAAAGCGGCGCCGAATACTTAGAGGAGCTAAAAGCTTTTCACCCCGTCTACTTCCGGGGGGAAAGAATAACGGACATCTTAAGGCACCCCGTATTACAGCCGGTGATTAACGCCGCCGTGGCGGGGATAAAATAAAAAAAACCAAGTAGCTATTGAAAAACTTTCTTTAATCAAGTAAACTAAAACCAAATCACAAAGAAAGCTGTGGTGGGAGTGGCCCAGGAGTACGACCTGGTTTTAAAAGCTTTGGCCGAACGTTTCCCCGCCCACTTTGTGGAACTGATCCGCGGCCTTCCGGTTGAAAAAGTCCGGCGCGAGGAAAAAGAAGCGGTAGTGACCAAACGGGATTCGGACATCCTCTTTGCGGTTACGGAAGGAAGTTACGAGTACCTGATGGCCGTTGAAATGCAAATCCGGCCCGATCAGGAAATGCCCCAGCGCCTCTTGGAGTATACCGCCCTGCAGCACCGGGAATTCAATCAGCCGGTTTACCCGGTGGTGATCAATCTTACCGGCCGGCAGCGCGAAAAAAGCGTGTACAGCTTCGACTGTCTCGACCTGACCGTGGTAACTTTTAATTACCGTTTAATCAACCTGGCCGACCTGCCCGGCCGGGAACTTTTAAGGCGCGCTTCGGTAGGCGTCGTCCCCCTGGTGCCGCTCATGCGCCACGAGGAGCCCCCGGAGGAAGTATTGGAAAAATGCGCTGCTCGCGTGGAAGAAGCGCCGGCTAACTGGCAACCGGACCTGTACCTCGGCCTGGCGCTGTTTTCGTCCCTGCGATTTGCAAGAGAATTAATTTTAAAAGTTATCGAGGTGAGCAAGATGGAAGCGTCTCCGCTGTTTGACGGCATCCGGGAGAAGTGGATTGACCAGGGGTTGCAGCAGGGATTACAGCAGGGATTACAGCAGGGATTAAGGGAAGCGATCCTTGAAACACTGGAGGAGAACTTAGGCAGTTGTTCCAAAGACCTGGCAACCAGGTTGCAGGCGGTGCAGGATCAGGAAATCTTAAAGAGGCTTCACCGCCGGGCTTTGAAAGCCAAAAGCCTGGAGGAATTCAGGGCGGCGCTTGACAACGCCGAACAAAAGGCAAACTAAACCTGGTTATTACCGCTTTACCTTTGAAACCCGCATTTAACTGCGGGTTTTTTCTTTTGTGGGGATGGCGAATTTGCCCTGCTGGTTTAAATCTACCCCCGGCAGGGTATCTGGTCCCGGAACCCCCGCTCTTTCTGGTAGAGCCAGAGGGACTTGCCCTCTGGCTGCCCGGCTGACCTTTTATCTTTAAGCAGCGCTAATTACCAGCCGGCGCGTCTAGTTAAATTTTTATGCTCCCTGTCCCCTGGCAGGAAAAAACCGGGGCATTAGAGAAGAAATTAAACAGTATTACAACTCGCGTTAACGTGACTATTTCGACTTCCAAAGCGGATTCGGGGTGTCCAAAAGCACGCCGACTTAATTCCTTTGTTGGGCCAAAACGTCCTTTTGACCCTGGTCACGCCTTTTTGCTGGCCGTTGGCTTTCTTCTTTCCTGAATCGCAAACGAGGAGGTCAAGGAAAATGCTCAAGTTAAGGGGCCACCATCTGGTCTGCCTACATTATTTTCAAGGGAAAGGTTACAGCCAGGAATTTATCCGTAACCTCCAAGAGTTAGTCGGCAGAGCGCAAGAAGGAGAGCCCGTCGAAGTGGTCGCCGGTCCCGACGACGTCTGCCGGGCCTGCCTAAACTTACGCAAAGAACGCTGCCGGCATAAAAACGACGCCGAGGCCGAGATAAAAAAACTGGACTGTCGGGCTCTATGCTACCTTGGCGCTTCGGTGGGCGAAAGGGCGACCTGGGAAAAATCAAAAACAAGGTCCGCGCCGCTCCCGAAGAGTGGTTTTCCGCTTTTTGCGCAGGTTGCGACTGAGGGTTGGTTTGTGCGCGCGGAAGACAAACCGAAATAAGGGGGAGAGATTAATGCTAAAAGTAGTGGGGATTAGCGGCAGTCCGGTAAAAAAGGGGAACACCGCCTCCTTTTTGGCGGCGGTCTGCGAATCAATCCAGGGGGACGGGGTACAGGTCAGCTTTATTGACGCGGCGAACCTAAACATCGGCGATTGCCGGCATTGCAACTTTTGCTTGACGAAACAGACTAAAGAGGAGATCTGCGGCCTCAAAGACGACATGCAGGCGGTCTACCCGCAAATTTTAGCGGCGGACGTCCTTATTTTCGCTTCCCCGGTTTACCTAATGCGCCTTTCGGGTTACCTGGCGAAGTTTATGGACCGGCTGCGCGCGCTTTTACACGGCAAGGTTTACCGGCACGCTTTGCAAGACAAAGTCGGGGTGGCGCTGGCCGTTTCCTGGTTCCGCAACACCGGCCTGGAAACCACCCTTCTCTCCATTGTTTCCGGGATCATTACCCTGGGGATGATCCCCGTGGGCGGGACCGGCGGCTTAGGGGCCGGGGCAGTGAGCAGCAAGGGGGGCGCCGGCGGCTTTGACCGGGAAAACCGCTTAGGGGTTCTCGAAGACGGGTACGGTCTGGAAGTAGGCAAGAAGACGGTCCGCCGGGCCGTCGAGCTGGCCACGGTAATCAAGGCGGGAAAAGCGGCCCTGGCAAAAAATGCCCGCTCGGAACCCCGCGTCAACAGGCTAAAATAAAAATGTTTTACGTTGGAGTTGGGCAGGAATTTTGTTTTTTACGGCAAATAATAAGTGAAAATTGCTTTAAGACCACAAGAAAAACAGAAGGGGTGAAAGCCGGCGGCAATAAGTAGAATATGCCCATGAAGATGAATAATTGCGCGAGAAATAAGCAGCTTAAAGAAGAAATCCAAAAGTTAAAAAAAGACCGCCGGGCGGTTGTTTTGAGCCATTATTACCAGCGGCCGGAAATCCAGGAGGTGGCGGATTTTGTCGGGGATTCCCTCGAGCTTTCCCGGCAGGCCGCGCAAACCGATGCAGAGGTAATTGTCTTTTGCGGCGTGCACTTCATGGCGGAGAGCGCTGCTATTTTATCCCCGGATAAAATTGTGGTCCTGCCCGAGGAAAATGCCGGCTGTCCAATGGCCGATATGATTACGGCAATCGATTTACAGCGCTGGAAGGAAAGTTTTCCGGGGGCTACCGTGGTTTGCTACGTCAATACCTCCGCGGAAGTAAAGGCCCAAAGCGACATCGCGTGTACCAGCGCGAACGCCGTCAAAGTCGTCAACGCCCTGCCGCCGGCGGAAAATATTCTCTTTGTCCCGGACCAAAACCTGGGAAACTACGTCGCCCGGCAGACGGGCCGCCGAATTCACGTTTGGGAAGGTTATTGCCCTGCCCACGCTGGGTTGACCCGCGAGGAAATGCTGGCCGCCAGGCAAGAGCATCCCGGCGCGCTTGTCCTGGTTCACCCGGAATGCCGGCCGGAAGTGGTGGAACTGGCCGACCGGGTGGCCAGCACGTCCGGAATACTGCGCTTTGCCCGCGAAAGCACGGCGCAAGAATTTATTATTGGTACGGAAGCAGGCATTCTTTACCAGTTATCTAAACAATGTCCGGGAAAAGAGTTTTATCCGGCTTCGCCAAAAATGATCTGCCCGAAGATGAAAGCGACCACGCTGGAAAAGCTGCATCGTGCGCTGGAAACTTGCGCTCCGAGGGTGACGGTGCCCCCGGACGTCAGAGAAAGAGCGCTCAGATCTCTGGAACGAATGTTGGCGATCATTTAAGGGGGCGTCCTTCTTGCCGAGAGGGTACCTGGTAAATTTCGATACCCGGCAGCTGCCCCAGGAAGAATGGGAATACGTAATTCTGGGGAGCGGGATCGCCGGGTTGTACACTGCCTGGGCGGCCAGTCAGGCCGGAGCAAAGGTGGTTGTCCTCACCAAGCACACCGTTCTGGAGAGCAATACGGAGAAAGCGCAGGGAGGAATTGCCGCCGCTCTGGACAGCACCGATTCGCCGTCTTTGCACCGGCAGGATACATTGAGCGCCGGCGCCGGTTTATGCGACGAAGAAGCAGTGGATATTCTGGTTCACGAAGGCCCCCGGCGGGTTAAGGAACTGATTGCCCTGGGCGCCCGTTTTGACGCCTTAAACGGTGAGCTGCTCCTGGGGCGCGAGGGAGCCCACAGCCGCCGGCGCATCCTGCATGCGGCCGGAGATGCCACGGGGGCGGAAATCCAGCGCGTTTTAACCGAACACGCCGGCCGAAACCCGGGGATCGAGGTGCGGGAAAACCATTTTGCGGTCGATCTGCTGGTGCACGAGAATACGTGTCACGGGGCGCTGGTTTATGATCTTGATGAAGAACGGTTAAAAGTTTTTTGGGGGCGGGTGATCGTGCTGGCCACCGGCGGTCTGGGGCAACTCTACGAGCAGAATACCAATCCCGGGGTGGCGACGGGCGACGGGGTGGCCATGGCCTACCGGGCCGGCGCGGAAGTAATGGATCTGGAGTTTATCCAGTTTCACCCCACTGTGTTAAGCCTGCCGGGGGCGCCGCGCTTTTTGATTTCCGAGGCCGTCCGGGGCGAAGGGGGCATTTTGCGCAACTGCCGGGGCGAACGGTTTATGCCCCGCTATCACGAACTGGCGGAACTTGCCCCGCGGGATGTGGTCGTGCGGGCGATTTTAAATGAGCTGGCCGAAACGAATTCGAAAGAAGTGTTTTTGGACGTTTCCCACCTTGACCCGGAAAAAATCCAGCGGCGTTTTCCCACCATCACCCGGACCTGCCGGGAACTGGGGCTGGAGATCGGGAAAGATCCCCTTCCGGTGACCCCGGCGGCCCATTATGCAATGGGCGGGGTAAAGACCAACCTGAACGGCGAAACCAGTATCGACGGACTTTATGCCTGTGGAGAGGTGGCCTGCCAGGGGGTGCACGGCGCCAACCGCCTGGCCAGCAATTCGCTCCTCGACGGGCTTGTTTTCGGGAAAAGGATTGTGGAGCACGCCCGCCGTTGGCGCCCCCCGCGCAAACGGCGGGAATTTGCCTGCGACTGCCTGAGCGCGCCGCTTCTCTTTGATTATCGGGAACTGCGCCTGGCGATAAAATCGGTGATGAACAAATCCGCAGGTCCGGTGCGGACAGGCGGAGGCCTGCAGGAAGCCCTGGCGTTTTTTGAAAAATGGTCACACCTTTTTAAGCATGCCGCCGCCGATTGGGAGGAGATGGAGGTGCGCAATATGTGCGAGGTCGGCCGGTTGATCACCCACGCCGCCCTCCTGCGCACGGAAAGCCGCGGGGGGCATTATCGGGCGGACTATCCCGCCCCTGATGAGAAATGGCAGAAGCACATTATCTTTAGGCGTTAGTTTGCCGGTTGGCCGCCGGGATGCTTCCGGCTTCACGTGCTGAGCGGTTCATTTCCATCCGGAGCGGTGCGAAGGAGAATTCATCCGGGAGAGAGCCTCCAATGATGGAAAACATTTGCCTTCGTGAATTAATCGACCTCGCCCTGAAGGAAGATATCGGCCCGGGGGATGTCACCACCAACAGTATTATCCCTCCCGACCGCAGTGTAGCCGGTTTGCTTGTCGCCAAAGAGGAAGGCGTTGTGGCCGGCCTGCCGGTTGCCGAAGCCGTGTTTCGCCGTCTGGACCCGGCGGTTAACTTATCTTTCCAGGTCCGGGAAGGCGAGCAGGTAACGAACGCCCGGGTCCTGGCCAGGGTAGAAGGAAATGCCCGCGCCCTCTTAACCGGCGAAAGGGTGGCCTTGAATTTTTTACAGCGCCTTTCGGGGATTGCGACTCATGTTCACCGCCTTGTTCGTTTGCTGGAGGGATGCAAGGCGAAAATTGTGGACACCCGAAAAACGACGCCCGGCCTGCGCCTTTTGGAAAAGTACGCTGTGCGCGTGGGCGGGGGGAATAACCATCGCTTCGGTCTTTATGACGCGGTTTTAATCAAGGACAATCACCTGAAGGTAACCGGCAGCATTAAGCGCGCCATCCAGCAGGCGCGCTCCCGGATTCCTTTGACCATGAAGATCGAAGTGGAAGTGGAAAACCTGGCCGGGGTCGAAGAAGCGCTTGCGGCGGGGGCGGATATTATTATGTTGGATAACATGGACCTTCCCACCATGCGGGAAGCCGTCAATTTCGTGGCCGGGCGGGCCTTGTTGGAGGCCTCCGGGGGAATAACCGAGAAAAACATCCTGGCCGTAGCGCAGACGGGAGTCGATTTTATTTCTGTCGGTGCTTTAACCCATTCCGCCCGGGCCCTCGATCTCAGCCTCGAAGTGACTTCTCTCTCCGCTTAAAGGTGCAAGGCTTTTTAGGCCTTCCTAACCCTCGGGTTTACCGCGGTTTTCCTGGCGCACCGGATTTTGGTAGCCTCGTTGTTGTGGAACAAGACAAGAATCCGGCGTTAAAAGTTTTTAAGGGGGTTCCAGGCAGCGCAGAAGATTAAAGCAGGCAGCCCTTTTAGAGCGGGAAATCATCCTGGCAGCACGCCGTCTATCGTGGAATCATTCAGGAAGAGCTTGAGGGAGGCAGCCGGCGTAAAAATAAAGGTCAAAAGAGCCGACGAACTTGTAACCAAAGGAAAGGAATTACTGGCTAAAGGCGACTTTGACGCAGCGGAAAAGGCGTTCGCCGCAGCCCTGGAGGAGGAAGAAGCCACTCCCACCCGCAACAACCTGGCGCTGGCCGTCTTCATGGCCGGCGCGCCCCGGCGCGCCCCGGCCGTCCTGGAGCCCTGCCTGGACCCGGAAAAGGAAAATGCCGGGGCAAATCCCTTTACCTACGCCCCGGCCGCCAGGATTCACTGCTCCCTGGGCCAGGAAGAACAGGCCCGCCGGCGGCTGCAGCAGGCCGTGCGCAGCTTCGAAGAAGGGTTGCGGGAACTGCGCCGCTGCGGGCTGGGGCAGGATCTGCGCTCCTTTTTCGAGTACACGGTGATCATCATGCAGGCGGCCGCCGACCTGGGAGATCACCGCTCCGTATTCGACCTTTACCGCCACTGGGAATCTGATCACGTTTCCCGGGAAAACAAATTTCTGGCGGCGGTGGCCTGCTTCAACCTGGGCCGCTACAAACGGGCTGCATCCTTGTGGTCCTCCATCGCGCAGACGCACAGGGTTTTTTCGGGCATGCAGCAGGTGGCCTTTCTGGTGGAACGAGGCGTCATCCCGCCCTTTCCAATGGACTACGACCTTTATTGTAACATTAACCAGATTATGTCTGAAAAATGGTTATTAGTTAAAAGGTGTCACGGATTCAGGTATAATCATATAACGACCGTTGAACTGATTATCGCCCACAGTAACGAAAACGAATACAAGGCCTTTATCGCCAACAAGAAAAACGAGGCGCTCCACTCCCGCATTATCGTCATGAAGAT
>JAIMBK010000081.1 GCA_023511535.1 Armatimonadota bacterium | reverse complement strand
TTGGTTATAAAGTGACTCTGGAAGAAGTTAATTCTGCTGCATGATAATGGTAATTAGATTCTATTTTCTGAGGAGTTTAAGGGTTTAGTCAAGGGATTTGCTTATGACCCAGAAAAGGCCAAAAACTCCTGGAACAGGCTGGATGGAAACCCGGGCCTGACGGCGTCAGGATCAAGGATGGACGGCGCTTGGAACTCACCCTTGTTTCCGGTTTTCCGTCTGCCAGTGTGCTGAAGCCCCTGCCGGAAATCTTGCAGCAACAGTTTAAGGAAATCGGTATTGCAGTTAAGGTGGTAGAAGTTGCAGATCGCGGGCTTTACTTCGATAAATTGAAAAAGGGAGAAGGGGATCTCTGGCTGGAGCGAGGCAGCCAGAATGATGGTGACCCTACTTTCTTGCCGCAGCTTCTTTTCTATAGCAGAGGGTATTATGAGGAGAACTATAACAAAGCATTTTGGCCGGGCGAGAAGTTTGACCGTCTCATAGAGGAAGCTCGCAATACTCCGGATATCCGAGAAGCTGCACGATTCACAGCAGAAGCTATGCATATACTTATTGACGAAGAAACAACTGCTGTACCCCTTGCCTCGCTATATACAATTTACGCTGCGAAGAAAAAGATTAAGGGACTTACGCCCCATCCTTCTGGAATTAACACGAGGTGGGATGGCGTCTATTTGGAAGATTGAAGGGAGGTATCGTGGTGATAACAAAGCTGAATTTAGAAAAGAGAACCTTAAATTGTACAAAGTATTTACTGCGAGACCCTCATTTCTGGGCTGAGGCATGGAGTGAGTTATACCGCAATTCCGCATATGCCAGGAGAATCTCTGAGGTAAATCCTGTAGAATACTGGAACCGGCTGGCCGGGCAGGTTGAACGCTGGACCGATCAGGCGAACGCCAGAGGGCGTGTAGCCCGGGTGCTGGCCTGGCTTGAGCAGCAGGGAGTACTGCACCCGGAAATAGAGGTGCTGGACATCGGCGCCGGAGCGGGCACTTTCACCATACCTTTGGCCCGGCGGGTAAAAAAGGTGGTAGCCCTGGAACCGGCCCCGGCCGTGCTGGCCGCCTTGCAAAAGAGGGTGGAGGCGCAAGGGCTGACAAACGTTCAATTTTTGGACCGGGAGTGGCAGAAGGTTGACCCGGTGGCAAAGGGTCTGGTTGGCAGGTTCGATCTGGTCTTTGCCTCCCTCACGCCGGGGGTGCGGGATGTGGAAACCCTTGAAAAAATGATGAACTGCTCCCACCAGTGGTGTTTTTTGTGCGACCTTGCCGGGCAACGGTGGTATCCGGCGTGGGAGGAACTCTGGCGAGATATTTTTGGAGAGGAACCGTCCCTTTCGAGGTATGATATTTTTTATCCCCTCAATTACCTTTATACGTCGGGTTATTTTCCTTCGCTTCAGTTATGGGCAGATGAGTGGGACAAAGAGGAGTTTTCTGCAGAAGAAGCAAAGTTGATTTAGAGAATCGCTTTCAGTTTTATGTAGAGCTCACTCCTGAGATTAAAAAGAAGATAGCTGATTATATAAAGCAACGGGCAACTAATGGAGTTTTCCAGCTAAAGGATAGAGTGCGCTTAGGGATGATCCTGTGGAGAGTGGATGACAAATGGGAAATCCAGAATGGCTACCGGTAGGCATTTATAGAAAGGGGGATGGTCATATTGGCTAGTAATGGAAAAGAGTTTGTCGTTAGGGCCGTAGGGGAGGTCAGGAGGAGCAGGGGGAAAGGGATCAAGGAAATAATCGTCTACAACGAGTTTGCCCCCGGTCTGGCCGGAATCGAGGATCACATTTTTCTGATCATCGTCTGGTGGCTGCACCACAGCGAGAACGACCGGGACACGCTACAGTTTAAGCCTACGCTCGCGAAAGTGATGCCCCGGGGAGGAGGTCGGTCGCTGGAGATGCACGGCGTTTTCAGCAGTCGGGCTCCCCTGCGTCCCAATCCCATAGCCATTACCGTGGTTCAGTTAATCGACGTGGAAGAAAGTACCCTCATGGTTCGGGGTCTGGATGCTCTCCCCGGTTCGCCGGTGCTGGATATTAAACCCCACTTTCTCTTTTGAAGGAGGCGGAAGCTAATGGAGCTCAAGAGAAAACTCCTAGTCTGGGCGGTAATCTTGCTCCTGGCCCTTTTGAGTGGTTGCGGCCAGTCAAAGCCCGGCCGCCTGAGCGAGCAAAACCTTGTCATTGGTGCCGGGAGAGATTTTTACGAAGGGCCGCAAAGCCCCGGGTTTGCCCACAACAGTACGGCCATCTGGGAAAGTTTAACGATTCTCAATGAGAATCTAGAGCCTGTTCCGCACCTGGCGGAAAAACTTGTTTCAGACGATTCTAACAGGATATGGACGGTTTACCTGCGCCAGGGAGTAAAGTTCCATGATGGCACTCCGCTTAACGCTCAAACGGCAGTTACAAGCGTAGAAAGAATAGCAAGGCACCCCAAGCTGGATGAGTATGGTACATTTTCTAACCTGGAAAAGGTGGAAGCCGTCGGCGAGCGGGAGGTAAAGTTTACCTTCAGACAGCCCGAGCCGGCTTTTCCGGCCAAGGTGGCCTACCACGGCTGCCCCGTCTTCAGCCCGCAAAGCTTTGACGCCGAAGGGAAGATTGTTCACCCTTACGGCACGGGGCCCTTCAAGTTCGCCGAGTACAAGAAGGGCGAAGCCCTGACCGTGGTCCGGAACGACGATTACTGGGGCGGCAAACCCAAACTGGAAAAGGTGATCTTTAAAGTCATTCCCGATCCCTCCACCCGCCTGGCCGCCCTGCAGACCGGCGAAATTCAGGCCGTAGCCGACGTAGGCGGCATCCTGCCTGAGCAAGCCGGGGTAATTAAAGGCGATTCCAACCTGGTTTTGTTATCCCGGCCGGTCACCACCACCCACTACCTGCTTTTCAACAACAAAAAGCCGCCTTTTAACGACGTGCACCTGCGCCGGGCGGTGAGCCTGGCCATAGACCGCGCGCAGATAGTCAAAGAGGTGCTTAACGGCTACGGTGAGCCGGCGGACACCATCTTTACTTCTCTTGCCAGGGCATGGGTGGTTAAGGGGCTGTGGACAACGGATAAGAGCAAGGCCCGGGAACTGGCCGCGCAGGCCAAAGGCGAAAAGCCGGACAAAGTAGTGCTGGTGGTCAATTCGGCACTGGCCAACCGCTGGCCGTATAAGCCGATAGCCGAAACCATGCAGTCGGAGCTGAAAACCCTCGGTTTTGAAGTTGAGCTGAAGATGCTGGAGATGGGCGCCTGGAAAGAGGCGTTAAAAAAAGGAGACTACAACCTCACGCTCACTCCCTATACCTTAATGACCGGCGACCCGGACTTCTTCTTTGGCCGCTGGATCATCTCCAGCGGGCAGATGAACAAGGAGCGAGGTCTTGGTTATAATAACCCGGAAGCGGACCGGTTGGTGAAAGAAGCTGCTGCCGGGCCGAATCCGGCGAAGAGAAAGGAGCTTTACGACCGGCTGCAGCGCCTGGTGGCGGAGGAGGCGCCGCTTTGCCCACTCTACCACGACGTTTGCCTGTACGCGACAAGAAAAGAAGTGCAGGAGCTAACACTAGATCCTTTCTTTAAACCGAGCCTGGAAAAGGCGGGGATCAAATAGGCCGGGGAAAGAGCGTGAAAAAACGTCTTGTTGGCAGTCTGACCTTCTGCCTAAAAGTAAGATTGAAAAACTAAAGGAGACATTTATTATGCTCAAAGTAGCCCAGGGCCACGAAATCTGGGTTTTACCGGAGGGAAGCCATGCCCACGAAGGGAGCGAGGCGCGCTGCCGTGTTTTTTACGGGCATGCGGGCCGGCCGGACGGCTTGGCGGACCGGAACCGGCTTTCGGCCTGGGTAGTGGCGCCGGGCGGGGAACGCCTTTCCCTGCCGGTGGAACCAGGGGACAATACTTTCCACCTGCTGCGGTTTGCTCCCGACCGGGAAGGCTTCTGGCCCGTGACGGTGGAAAACGACACGGGTCCGGTAGTAATCACCAAAGACGGTTTTTACCGGCGCGGGACCCGGAAAGATTACGCTGACGCCCGCGAAGCCGGTTACTATTACCAGTACACCAAGGCCTATGTCCAGGTGGGTCATTTTTGCTCCGGCTGCGGCGAAGTTGTTCATCCGCCAGAAATTGTCTATCTTGGTCACGACCTGGAGCTGGTGGTTTCGCCCAGCGCTTACCAGGTGGGGGATGAACTGGTTCTGGAGGCACGTTACCGGGGCCGGCTGCTGCCGGGGGCGGAAGTAAGGGCCACCTGGAGCCTGCGGGAAGAAGAGGACTGGGCCCTGGTAAGGAAAACCGACGATGGGGGACGGGTTAAGTTCGCTTTTAGTCATCCTGGCCACTGGCTCTTTTACGTCCGGTATGCTGACGAAACCCTGGGAAAAGAAGGCGAGTACGATAAGCGCGTGTACAGTGCGACCTCAAGCTTCTACGGCGTGCGTTAAGGGAGGGTTTTAAGGTGAGCGTTGTTAATCTACAAGATTTCCAGCCGCCAGTTTCGGGAGAAGCCCTGGCTGAGATGGCCAGATGCTACCAGAAATCTTTACTTCTGGCACAAACTTTTGAGTTGGGGATTTTCGAAAGGCTGGCTGACGGCGCTAAAAGCGCCGGGCAGTTGGCCGACGAGATGGAGGTGCGTCCAGAGCGTCTGGCTTTACTTCTGGATGCCCTGGCATCCGTCTGGCTGCTGGAGAAAAACGGTGACGCTTATGCTAACAGTGTCCTAGCCGATACCTTTTTATGCTCTTCCAGCAAGTTTTATCAGGGCGATCTTCTTAAACTGCAGCTTGCATCAGAGCGGCGTCGGCAGTGGGAGCGGATCGGGGACTGGCTAAAAGGGGAAACCATACGGCGGGCGGGAAATCCTGGCGAAGTGTTTAATCCTTCCTTTGTTCGCGCCATGGCTCAGGCTACGTTAAGCCACAAGGGTTTCGTAGTCACGGTGGAGCTGGTGGCCGGGCACATCGGATTCGGAAAGGCCAAGCGTCTGCTTGATCTTGGAGGTGGCCACGGACTTTACGCCATTGCCTTGAAAAAACTGAAGCCGGATCTGGAGGCAACAGTCTTTGATCTTCCGCATATGGCGGAAGTGACCCGGGAGTATGCCCGGCGGTACGGAACGCCGGTGGCCTTTTGGGCCGGCAATTTCTTCAATGATGAATTACCTGAGGAGCAGGATATTGCCCTGGTCTTCGATGTCTTTTACGGACCGCCGGCGAAAACGAAAGAAGTGCTGACCAGGATTCACCGCGCGCTCAGACCCGGCAGCTACCTTTTCACAAAGCACTGGTTTCTGGATGACACGCGCACCCGACCGGAACGGGCGGTACTTTTCGCCTTATTGCTGGCTTTGGGCAATCCTGCTTCGCACGTGTGTACTTACCGGGAGATGGCGGAGATGCTGGCGGAGGCAGGTTTTGTGGTGGAAGATCAGGTTTCCGTCGGCGATTCGGCTTCTACGATGATTATAGCGCGAAAGGGAGGAGAGTAAAGTGATTGGTAAAACTCGCCTTTTATCTGTTCTGATATTTGTGGCCGTGGGGTTGTTTTTGTCCGGCTGCGGCGCTAAACAGGAAGGGTCCAGGGCGGGCAGCGAAGCCATGGTAAAAGTGGGTATCCGGAAGGACATCTCTTCTTTCGATCCGGCCGTTTCCGGCAAAGGGGGGCCCGATCCGCAGCGCTACCTTATTTATGAGCCGCTCCTTTACCTGGACCAGGATTTCAACCTCAAGGGCCGACTGGCCGAGAGCTGGACCGCCGAAGACCAGGGAAGAATCTGGACGGTAAAACTAAAAAAGAGCGTCCACTTCTCCGATGGCACACCATTCAACGCGGCGGCGGTAAAGTTTTCTTTAGAGTACCTTCAGAAAGCGAAGCGAATCTTGTGGCCGCTGGAAAAGATCGAAACTCCCGACGATTTCACGGTCAGGCTGGTTTTTAAGCGCCCCTACGCCGTCTTGCCCTACGACCTGACCACGACGGAAATCTTTTCCCCCGCTTCTTTTGATGCGGAAGGCAAGTTCAAGGCTCCGATCGGGACCGGTCCCTTCGTTTTTAAAGAATGGAAAACCGAGCAAGAGCAGATTTTAGAGCGCAACGAAAACTATTGGGGCCCGAAGCCAAAAGTAAGGACCGTTATCTTTAAAGTTATCCCCGACAACCAGACCAGAACCATGGCCCTGCAGGGCGGGGAAGTCGACATTGCCGACTATCTTCCCGTAACAGCTATCCGGGAAATGGAGAAAACGGGTAAGTTTTCTATATACCGCAAGGCCAGTCCCTGCATGAACTGGATAGCCTTCAATACCTACCGCGAGCCTTTCGACGATGTACTTGTGCGCCAGGCCGTCTGCTCCGCAGTGGACGTGAAGCGCATCATAGAGTCGACGGTGGGGAAGGAGATGGCCACGCCCGCTTTAAAAGGGCCCCTTTCCTCGCCGGCGCACGACTACATCCGGAAGCCCGATCTGGAATGGTACGGCTATAACCCGGATAAAGCGAAAGAGCTTCTTTCCCGGGCTGGCTGGAAGGATAGCGACGGAGACGGCATTCTGGAGAAGAACGGCAAGAAGTTCCGGGTGACACTGATCGCCTCAACTCTTTACGAAGAGGGCAGGGCAATTGCCGAGGCGGTGCAGGCGGATTTAAAGAAGGTCGGTATTGCTGCGGAAGTGCGGGTGCTGGAGTCCGCCGCCCGTTTCGATGCCCTGAAGCAACGCAACTACGATCTTGTTGAGATGGGCGGAATCTGCCCCCACAACGATCCCACTTCCTGGTTCAGCTACTACTTTGGGACCCAGCACCCGGAGTACTGCGTGCTGGCAAACCGGAATATTCAGGAACTGGTGAACAAGCTTTACAGTACGGTTGAACCCGGAGTGCGCCGCGAGATCTTTTATCGGCTCCAAGAGTTGCTGAAAGAACAAGCGCCGGGCGTCTTCCTTTACAACCAGGACGCTGTGACGGTGGCCAGAAAAGATGTTCAAGGCTTTGTTCTGGAAGGCGGTATGCCCGGAACCTATTCTTACCTGCGCTTTATTTCCGTGAGCAGTTAAGGAGGTGTTTTCGCATGCTCAAGATTGCCGGTTTTCGGGTGATTTATGGACCGAGCACGGTGGGTCGCGTGTACGGGCAGGCGGCAGCCGAACTAAAGAACGCCGGCCTGACGGTTGATTTGTGCTATGGACAGCCGCCAGCGGCAGGAATGCCCCTGCCGACGCTGGATTGGCTCCGGTTTGCGCGGGAGGAGGCAGACGCGGTTTTCTTCAGTTTTCCGCCGGAATTCAAGGCATTGGGAGACTTGTTCGGGCAGCTTGGGAAGGAACTGCTCAAGCCGGTTGTACCGGTGACGGCCGAAGTGGCAGCGACGGGCAACGCGACGCCGGAAGCCGGGCAGCGGGCGATTGCCTATCACCTCTACGGCGGCAAGGAGAACCTGAAGGCGTTTTTCTGCTGGCTGGGGGAGCTTGCCGGAAGACTTCCGGCAGGACAGGCCCAACCGCCGCAAGAACTTCCCTGGGCCGGGATCTACCACCCGCGGGCCGGCCGGTTTTACCCTTCTCTTGAGGAGTACCTGAATTGGTACGGAAAGCGGCAGCTGCTAATCGGGCTTTTATTCCCCCGGGTCTTCTGGGTGGAGGAAAACCTGGCCGGTTACGACGCCCTGATCGAAGAAATCGAGCGCCGGGGGGCCGGGGTAATCCCCGTTTTCAGTGACGGCTGGTTCGGGCAGGTGAAAAACGACGATGTTATCCGGCGGTTCTTCCTCCGCGATAACCAGCCGGTAATCGAAGTATTGCTGGCCTACAGCGCGTTTTTCCTCAAGACGCAGCGCCAGGCCGTGGCGCTGAACCAGGTGCCGGCCACGGACGTACTGCAAGAGCTCAACGTCCCGGTTTTAAAGATGATCCACGCGGCGCGCCAGACAGAGGACCAGTGGCTGGCCGACCCGCAGGGGCTGAACCTGCCGCAGGTGATCATCAGCGTTACGCTGCCCGAGTTCGACGGGCTG
Organism: Armatimonadota bacterium; assembly: GCA_023511535.1. Lineage (GTDB taxonomy): Bacteria > Bacillota > Desulfotomaculia > Desulfotomaculales > Nap2-2B > JAIMBK01. Next base: position 3,418 of record JAIMBK010000081.1, on the reverse strand, counting down.
ATCGAGCCGGTGCTGGTCAGTGCAGCTGAAGATAGCGGAGAGTTCGCCCCGGCCAGGCCGCTTTTGCCGCAGGTGCGCTACCTGGTGGACCGGATTTTCCGGTGGGTGGAACTGCGGCACAAGCCCAACGCCGAAAAGAAGGTTGCCTTTGTCCTCCTCAATTCTCCTTGCAAGAGCGTGGAGGCCACAGTGGGAACGGCCTTCGGGCTGGACAGCCTGGAAAGCGTGGCGCGCATCTTAAAGCGGATGAAGGAGGCTGGTTATCAAATCGACTGGCTTCCGGGAGACGGGCGGGAACTGGCGGAAGAGATCATGCGGCGTAAGGCGCTCCCCGACTTCCGCTGGACCACCATTGACGAGATCGTGGCCAAGGGCGGGGCGGCGGCGGCCGTGCCGCTGGAAGATTACCGGGAGTGGTTTGCGGCGCTGCCGCCGGATGTCCGGGAGAAGGTGGCGGCCGCCTGGGGCGACCTGGGCGCGGCGCGGGAGCTCTCCGGGGTGCAGAAGCTCTCTTTGGGGCTTCATGATGGGGAGCTGGTGATTCCGGGAATCATTACCGGTAACGTCTTTATCGGCGTGCAGCCCAAGCGGGGTTGCGCGGGGGCACGTTGCGACGGGGAAGTCTGCAAGATCCTGCACGATCCGGAAGTGCCGCCGCCGCACCAGTGGCTGGCCTGGCACCGGTGGTTGGAGGAGGCCTTCGGGGCCGATGTGGTGGTCCACGTGGGCACCCACGGCGTTTTAGAACTTTTGCCCGGCAAGACCACCGCATTATCTTTCTCCTGCTTTCCGCAGATCTCCCTCGGCAGGGTGCCGCATCTCTACATTTATAACCTGGTCAACCCAATGGAGGCGGTGATCGCCAAGCGGCGGAGCAACGCCGTCATTGTGGACCACCTGCCGCCGGTGCTGGTCACCATGCGGCTGATCGGCGACCTGGCCGACCTGGAAGAGCTCCTGGAAGACTATCAGAAGGCCGCGGGGCTGAGGGAAAAGGCGCGGGCGGCGGTGCTTTTGGAGCAGATTGAAAAGAAGGCCCGGGCGGCCGGGCTGCTGCCCGAAGGCGTGGAGCCGGATCCGGCGGCGCTGCATGAAAAACTCACCGTGCTGCGGGAGAGCCAGTTCCGCGATGGCCTCCACATCTTCGGAGAGGCGCCGGAAGGGGAAGCGCTGGCCGAACTGCTCAACACGGTGCTCAAACTGGAGCAGCCGGACTGCCCGGCACTGAGACGGGCGCTGGCAGACTGCTTCGGGCTGGAGTACGACGCCCTGCTGCAAAACCTTGGGGCGCCCGGCCCGGGTGGGATGACCAACGGTAAATTCCTGGACGAACTGGACCGGTTGGGCCGGGATATCCTGCGGGAAATTTTAGATCTTCCCGTAGACGCAGTCGGTGAACCGGTGGCCCTGGCCGGCAAATACCTGTCCGCTTACGCCGCACGCCGGGGCTTGGCGCTCAACGGCAAAAGCGAGCTGCTGGCCAGGGTGATGGCCAGGGTTTTGCGTATCATCCCGCGGGTGCGCCGGACCACCGACGAGATGACCAACCTTTTGCGCGGCTTCAACGGCGAGTTTATTGCGCCGGGGGCTTCCGGGGCCCTGGCGCGGGGCAAGGTGGAAGTTTTACCCACGGGGCGCAACATGTATTCCATCGACCCCTGGCGCATCCCTACTGCCGCCGCCTGGGAAGTGGGCAAGCGCCTGGCGGAAGACCTTATCGCCAGATATGCGGCCGACGAGGGCGGTTATCCGGAAACCATCGGCTTTACTTTAAGGGCGATGGACCCCTTCCGGGCGGACGGTGAGCTGATCGCCCAAATTCTTTACACCCTCGGGACAGAGCCCGTCTGGGTGGCCGGGCGGGTGGTGTCGCTCAAGCCCATCCCGCTCGAAAAGCTCGGCCGGCCGCGGATCGACTGCACGGTCAACCTCTCCTCCATCCTGCGGGACGGGATGCCGCGGGCCTTCGAGTTAATCGACCAGGCGGTGAAAATGGCGGCCGAATTGCCGGAGCCGCCGGAGCAGAACTTCGTGCGCAAGCACGTCCTGGAGCGCGAAGCGGCGCTGGCCGAAGAGCACGGGGCGGAAGAAGCCAGGCGTCTGGCCACCTTGCGGGTTTTTTCCTCGGCGCCCGGCACTTACGGCACCGGGGTGGAACTGGCTGTGGCTGCTTCCGCCTGGCAGGAAGAAAAAGACCTGGCGGGGGTCTATTTCCACTGGACGGGGTACGCTTACGGCGAGGGGGTGTACGCCCGCAAGGCTCCGGCCGAATTGATCGACAACTGCCGCCGGATGGCCGTGACCTTTGAAAAGTTTGACTCCGACGAGATCGACCTCCTCGACTGCTGCCATATCTACGGGGTGCACGGCGGCTTCACCGTAGCGGCGCAGGTGGCCTCGGGGAAAGAAGTGAAGACCCTTTTCGGCGACACCCGCGATCCGGTCCGCCCGGTCATCCGCACTTTGCGCGAAGAGCTTTCCCGCATCGCCCGCACCCGGCTTTTAAACCCGGCCTGGATCGAGGGCAAGAAGCGCCACGGGTACAAGGGCGCCGGGGATATCTCCAGCCGGGTCAACCACATGTACGGCTGGCAGGCCACCACGCGGCAGGTGGAAAACTGGGTCTTCGCCGGCATAGCGGAAAAATTCCTGCTGGACGAAGAAAACCGCAAGTTCTTTGCGGAAAATAATCCCTGGGCCTTAGAAGAAATCGCCCGGCGGCTGTTGGAGGCCGAAAACCGGGGGTTATGGCAGGCCGCCCCGGAAATCCTGGCCCAATTAAAGGAAATTTACCTGGAAATCGAGGGCTGGCTGGAAGAGCGCATGGGCGAGGCAAAAGGCGAATTTCAGGGCGGGGCGGTGAACATCGTCACGGCCGGGGAAGTGGCCGGCTGGGGAGAAAAGCTGGAGGCGATAGAAAAAGAATTAGCGAAATTACCTCTTGAGAATAAAAGGTGAACCGCGGAGGGGCCAGCTTTAGCCGGATGAGCATTAAAATTTTTTAATAGGAGGCGGTAAAAGTGAAAAAGAGCGCACTTCTTATTACCGCTTGCATTCTGTCCTTATTGGTCCTGGCCGGATGCGGGCAGGGAAAAACACAGGTGTCCCCCAAAGCATCCGATGAGAAACAATCTACGCAAATTGTCATTGATGATTTGGGGAGAAAAATAGAAATACCCAAAAATCCCCAACGGATCATTTGCTTTCGTTCCGATGATGTAGGTACATTATTTGCCCTTGGCGCCGGAGATAAGGTTGTCGGCAGGCCGTCTTATGAAGCGTTTCCAGAAGAAGCCAAAAAAATCCCTAACGTTGGTGTGCCGGGAGGGCCGGTACCAAAGCCGGATGTGGAAAAAGTTTTATCCTTAAAGCCGGATTTCATTCTCATGACCACGTCACTAACCTTGCAGGGAGGGCA
>JAIMBK010000080.1 GCA_023511535.1 Armatimonadota bacterium | reverse complement strand
AAATTGTCCCCGGCGGCAATCAGCTTGCGAAGGGAGGTCGGGGTGGTATACCAGATGCTCACCTTGTATTTTTCTAAAAGGGCATACCACTTTTCCGCCTTAAATTCACCGCCGTAGATTACGGAGGTAGCGCCGTTTAACAGAGGCGCCCAGATGCCGTAAGAGATACCGGTGACCCAGGACGGATCGGCCGTGCACCAGTAAATGTCATCATCCTGCAAATCCAAAACCCACTTGCCGGTCTGGTAATACTGCGGGGCTCCGGCGTGCACGTGCAACGCCCCTTTCGGCTTTCCCGTGGAGCCGGAGGTATACATCAGCAGCATTGGCTCTTCGCGCCCCACCCATTCCACGGCCTGGTTCTCGTCTCCCCGGGCGAGGACGGCGGCCCAGTCCAGGTCTGTGCTATGATCGGCGGCTTCCGTAACGATTACTTGCTTCAGGGAGAAGAGTTGTTCCCTCTTTATTCGCTGTTGCAGAAAAGGAGTGGTGATGATCAGGGCCGGTTCGCTGTCCTGCAAGATGTCGTTGACGGCGCTGTTCATGTAGCCTTTGTAAAGAGGGATGACAACAGCGCCGATCTTTACCACGGCCAGAAAACTGACGTAAAATTCCGGACTGCGGGGCAGGAAAAGAACAACCCGGTCGCCTTTCTGGATTCCCAATTTCTTCAAGGCGTTTCCAAAACAATTTGAAAGCTTAAATAAATCATTATATGTATAAAATTCTTTTCGGAGGAAATCGTCGTAAATCAGCGCCACTCTTTCTCCTTTTCCGGAGAATACGTGCCGGTCGACACAGGAGTAGACAATGTTGACCTTGTCGGCTCCTGCCCAGCCAAGCTCTTTTTCCGCCTCTTCCCAGCGAAAGCGGGCGTATGCCTGTTCATAATCTTCTAAGTTTGGCTTTTTTTCGGCGGCGTTTTCCTTTGGCCTTCCCAGCATTGGAATCTCTCCTTTCCCGATTTTTATAAACTTAAAGAATTGCTTACCGGACTTTCTTCCGGACGACATTCAGACCGCCGCGGACGGTAACCAAGCCGTTCGGAAATGGACGCGCAGGCTTCTTTGAGCACGGTAACCAGTCTGCCGACCCTTTCCAGAGTAAGCCGGGAGGTCGGACCGGAAATGCTCAAGGCGGCAATTGCCCTGCCGGAATGGTCGAAGATGGGCGCCGCTATGCTGCGCATGCCTTCCACCAGTTCCTCGGCGTTAATGGCGTAGCCCTGCAAACGTACTTTTTCCAGGTGAGACAGCATGTATTCAAGGTCGGTAATGGTGTTTACGGTATGCTGAGGCATGCCTTGCGCCTCCAGAATGTAAATCGCCTCTTCCCGCGGGAGGTAGGCCAATAAAACTTTTCCTTCCGCTGTACAGTGGACCTGCGCGCGGAGGCCCAGGTTGACCGTAACCACTTCCGGCGAGCGGTCCCTTTCAATGACCACGATTTCTCCGCCGTCCAAAACGGCCAGCTGGGCCGTTTCCCGCGATATTTCCACCAGTTCGCGCAGGTAGGGGGCGGCTTCTTTGCGGAAATCCAGGCTTTCTAAAATTTCCAAACCAAGGAGCAGCACCTTTCGTCCGAGCTTGTAGCGCTCGGTTAAGGGGTCCTGTTCGGCATAACCGAAAGAACTCAAGGTGGCTAAAAGCCGGTGGACGGTACTTTTATGCAGCCGAAGCGCCTGGCTGAGTTCAGTCACGCCCAGGCCCTGGGGTCTTCGGGCCAGGCTTTCCAGGATGGCCAGCGCCCGTTCGATCGAATGTACTGTATAATCCGGCCCCTTTTCGGACAATCTCTTTCACCCCCCAACGGTCAGGGATTTTCTGTTCATGATTAAAGTAATTTTATCAAACATGGATCAATTTTTAAAGATAAAATTTTATTATTCTTCAGGCAACGTTTGGCGATCCGGGCAAATGCCATTATCCGTCACCGTTCATCCCTCAAAGCACAGTTCATGCATCATCGTACTTGACGTTTGGACCGGTGCCGTGTATAATTGAGGCGTGGTATTTTCCAGCAAGCAGAAGCCATCCGCTTCTCACCTTATGGCGCCGCCCGGCTGCTGATAAGGTTGTCCAGGAGTAAAGCAGGCAGAAAAGCTTAATGGGTATTGGCGGGTGGAGAGCGCCCGCTTTTATTATTGGTATATTTTGGAGGTGATATGGTATTACCAAAGATCTACGGGTAAACGAAGAAATCAGGGTCAAGGAAGTAAGGGTTATTGACGCCAACGGGAACCAGCTGGGGATTATGCCCCTTGCCGCCGCCCTGCGTCTGGCCGAGGAAAAAGAGCTGGACCTGGTGGAGGTTGCTCCCCAGGCCAAACCGCCGGTTTGCCGCCTGATGGATTACGGCAAGTATAAGTATGAGCAGAGTAAGCGGGAAAAGGAAGCCAGAAAGAAACAGCGGATGATTAACATCAAAGAGGTAAAACTAAGGCTGAATATCGAGGAGCACGACTTTTTGGTGAAGGCCAGGTCGGCCGAGCGTTTTTTAAGGGACGGCGATAAAGTGAAGGCGACCATTATGTTTCGCGGCCGGGAGATTGTCCATCCGCAGCTCGGCCAGATGTTGTTAAACCGCCTGGCCGAGCACGTGAAAGAGATTTCGACCGTCGAGCGGCAGCCCAAGCTGGAGGGGAAAAATATGGTGATGGTTCTTGCCCCCAGGCAGGAAATCAGACAGGAGTTAAGGCAGGAGCAGTAAAAGGGACAAAGGCACAAAGGTACAGAGGCACATAGGGAGAAAGAGACCGGGGGACAAAGGAAAAGAAGCATGAAGGAATTAATTTGATGACCGGCGACTGTTGAGGAGGTTATTGTTGATGCCGAAAATTAAAACCCACCGCGGTGCTGCCAAACGTTTTAAGAAAACGGCGACGAAAAAAATTAAAGCTTCCCATGCTTTTCACAGCCACCTGCTGGGAAAAAAAACAGCCCGGCGGAAACGCCGGCTCCGCCAGGGAACGGTTTTAAACCCGGCTGATGCAAAAAGGGTCAAACGACTGCTGCCATATTAAACGTTCACGGAAGGAATTATTTTTTTCCCGGAAAATAGTTTTTCCCTTTCGTGTTTTCGCTCAAAGGCGGGATGAAGATCTAATCCGCGATTATCCAATCCATAATCCCCCACCCCTGATTCCTGTCTTTACTAGAGAGGAGATTAACATGCCACGAGTCAAAAGTAGTGTCGTATCGCGAAAAAGGCATAAAAAAATGCTCAAACTGGCGAGAGGGTACTATGGCGCCAAAAGCAAACTTTACCGGGTAGCCAGGCAGCAGGTAATGAAATCTCTGGTTTACGCTTACCGGGATCGTAAGGCAAGAAAAAGGGATTTCCGGAAGCTCTGGATCGCCCGGATCAACGCAGCCGCGCGCTTAAACGGGATTACTTACAGCCGTTTGATGAACGGCCTGCGGAAGGCCGGGGTGGAGATCAACCGGAAAATGCTTGCCGATCTGGCGGTAAAGGATGCGCAGGCGTTTGGAAAACTGGTGGAAGTTGCCAAGTCAAGACTTTGATCAAGTTCTGACGACCGACGTTCGACGGCTGACAACTGTTTTGAGGCTGGTAACCGGTGGCTGAGCTTGTGGAAAGAGGGAAAAGAACACCATTGGGTGTTCCGGAACACAGGCTTTTTTCCCCGCGGTTTAGCCCGCCGAAGGTTCTCGTGGCCGGGTTTGCCGCGGTAATTTTAGCCGGCGCGGTGCTCCTTTGCCTGCCTTTCGCCTCCGCTTCCGGCCGGGCCGGCGGTTTTTTAACAGCACTTTTTACAGCCACCTCGGCCGTTTGCGTAACCGGCCTGGTGGTGGTCGATACCGGTACATACTGGTCCTTTTGGGGCCAGCTGATTATTTTAATTTTAATCCAGATCGGCGGCCTGGGGTTCATGACCATGGCCACTCTGTTTTTTCTGCTCATGGGCAAGCGAATTGGCTTGAAAGAGCGGATGTTGATCCGGGAATCGCTGAACCAGATCGACGTTGCCGGGGTGGTCAGGCTGGTCAGGGCCGTCTTGATTTTTACCTTCGTCACGGAAGGGATTTTTGCCTTCATTCTCACCTGGCGGTGGTTTTCCGATGTGGGCTGGCCGCGTTGCCTCTGGTTTGGGTTGTTTCATAGTGTTTCGGCTTTCAACAACGCCGGTTTTGATCTTTTCGGAGATTTCCGGAGCCTCATCCCTTACGCAGGTGATCCGGTAGTAGTTCTTTCGATCACCACTTTAATTATCCTTGGCGGAATCGGCTTTTCGGTCGTCATGAACGTCGCCGGGCGGCGGGAAAAAAGGCTTTCCTTGCATTCCCGGCTGGCCCTGACGGTGACGGCGCTTTTAATTGGCGGCGGGTTTTTCTTTTTTTTGCTTTTGGAATGGTCGAACGTCCTGCGCCCCCTTCCTCTTTCCGGCAAGTTGCTGGCCGCCTATTTTCAATCGGTAACCCCGCGCACGGCCGGCTACAACACCGTCGACATCGCCGGTTTGCGTTCGGCCACCCAGTTTTTGCTTATTATCCTGATGTTTATCGGTGCTTCCCCCGGTTCGACGGGCGGCGGAATTAAAACGACGACCTTCGGCTTACTGCTCGTTGCCGCCTGGTCGCTGGCCAGAGGAAGGGAAGATCCGGAGGTAATGCGCCGGCGCGTTTTGCCCGAACAGGTCTATAAGGCGCTGGCGGTAACCCTGCTGGCCATGGGCCTGGTTACGACCGTTACGCTGGTTTTAAGTATCACCGAAAAAGCCGATTTTCTTTCTATCTTGTTTGAAACTGTTTCCGCCTTCGGAACGGTGGGTTTGAGCATGGGCCTGACTCCGCACCTTACTTCTTTAGGACGGATTCTGATCATCCTGACCATGTTTTCCGGTCGCCTGGGGCCGCTGACTTTAGTTTTTGCCCTGGCGCAGCGGAGGAGAAAAACTTTTGTCCGGTATCCGGAGGAAAAAATACTAATCGGGTAGGGAACGGGTTATGCTGCAATTTGCCGTCATCGGCCTGGGAAGGTTTGGCTCAAGCGTCGCCAGGACGCTTTCCCGGATGGGTTACGAAGTGCTGGCGGCGGATACGGATGCCGACAAAGTAAACGATATCACTGACGAAGTTACCTACGCGGTCCAGGTTGACGCCATGGAGGAGGAAGCCTTAAAGTCGCTGGGCCTGCGCAATTTCGACGTGGTAGTGGTGGCCATCGGCCAGGAGATCAAGGCCAGCATTCTCGTCACGGTGATGCTCAAGGAAATGGGCGTGCGCAAAATAGTGGCCAAGGCCAACGACGAACTGCACGGCAAGGTGCTGCAAAAGGTGGGCGCCGACGTGGTTGTTTTTCCCGAAAGGGATATGGGTGTGCGGGTGGCCCACGCCCTGGTTTCCCGGAACATCATTGATCAAATTCACCTCTCGCCGGACTACAGCATTGTGGAAGTAGTGGTCCCGGCCAGGTTTATCGGTAAAAGCCTCGGGGAGTCGGCGCTCCGCCAGAAATACGGAGTGACCGTTCTGGCCGTCCGGCGCGGGGAGGATATTATTATTTCCCCGGGCGCCGGGCAGGTTCTCAAAGAAGGCGATGTGCTGGTGGCCATCGGCCGGGACGACAGGCTCAAACAGCTTGGTGAGTGAGTGATTTTGATGCCGGTCGCCAGCCTCCAAAACCCCCGGATTAAATATATCCGCAAACTGGCCCACCGGAAGTTCCGGGATAAAGAACAAAAATTTCTCGTCGAAGGCAGCCTGATGGTGGCCGAGGCGCTTCGTGTCAGCTGGCCTTTAGAGCTGCTGGTTTACACCGGGGAATGGGGCGCCAGTGCCGCCGGCCAAACAATTTTAAGGCTGGCCGGGGAAGCAAACTTAAAATGTTTGGCGGTAGAGAAAAAAGTTTTTGATTCCATTGCTTCCACTGATACTCCCCCGGGAGTGCTGGCGGTGGCCTGCCGGAGGGAAGAAGACCCGACCGGTTTGCTCGAAAGGAAACCCTCGTTGTTGCTTCTGGCAGAAGCGGTCCGGGATCCGGGAAACTTCGGCACCATGATCCGCAGTGCCGACGCCGCCGGTGCGGACGCCGTGCTTTACACCGGGGGAACCGTCGATCTGTACAACCCCAAGACCCTCCGGGCCACCATGGGCTCGGTGTTCCATCTGCCGGTGCTGCCCGTTTCCGGGGTGGAGGAGCTGCTGGAACAGCTTTCCCGGGCCGGCCTGCAGCTGGTTGCCGGCGACCCGGGGGCAAAAGAAATCCTGGCCGGCTGCGATTTAACCCGTCCGACGGTTCTGGCCGTCGGCAATGAAGCCAGAGGATGCTCGGAAAAAATATTGCAAAGGGCGGACCGGGTCGTGCGCATACCCATGCCGGGGCGCGCCGAATCTTTAAATGCCGCCATGGCGGCGGCAATTATGCTGTATGAAGCCGTTCGCCAGCGATCTTGATCATTTCCTTGTTTTTAAAAATGCCTTGTGATATAATCAGGCCGAGGTCCCCAAAAAACAGGAAAGGTCGTGAGCGATATAATGCTTTTCACCGCCGAATTTTTTTGGAGACTTTTCGCCGCCACCGGTTCGATCAAAGCATATATGCTCTATAGAAGGTTTGCCCTGCACTGACCGGAAACATTCCATCTGTCCGGCAAATTGGCCAGCCCATTTTCCAATTCCGTCCCGCGGGGATGGTTTTTTTATGCAATCCTTAATTCCTATTCTTAAGGGGGTCCCGTTCACTTGGAACAAAAGTTACTGCAGATGGCCGAAGAGGCGAAAAAGGTTCTGGAAGAGGCCAAAAGCCTGGAGGAAATTAATGAGGTCCGCATCCGTTATTTAGGGAAAAAGGGTGAACTGACCCGGATCTTGCGCGGGATGGGGGCTCTCCCCCCGGACCGGCGGCCACGGGTGGGTCAGGTGGCCAATGAAGTGCGGGAAGTGATCGAAGCGACGATCGCCGCCCGGACAGCGGCGGTTAAAGAAAGAATCAAGCAGGCCCGCCTGCTGGCGGAGAAAATTGATCTTACTCTGCCCGGGACAAATTTTTCCCTCGGCCATTTTCATCCGCTGACCCTGGTTCAGCGTCAGATTGAAGATATTTTCCTGGGCCTGGGCTTTGAAATTGCAGAAGGGCCGGAGGTGGAACTGGACTACTACAACTTCGAAGCCCTCAATATTCCGAAGGATCACCCCGCCCGGGATATGCAGGATACATTCTTTATCGGTGAGGAAGTGGTCCTGCGTACGCACACGTCTCCTGTCCAGGTCCGCACCATGGAACGGATGGCCGGGCGCATCCCGGTGAAAGTCATCGCCCCGGGCAAGGTCTACCGCCGCGATGACGACGCCACACACTCGCCGATGTTTCATCAAGTGGAAGGCCTGGCCATCGATACCCGCATCACCTTCGGCGATTTGAAAGGCGTTCTGCAAACCTTTGCCGCCGAAATGTTCGGGACCTCTACGCGGACGCGCTTTAGGCCGAGCTTTTTTCCCTTTACCGAGCCCAGTGCGGAAATGGATATCTCCTGTGTGATGTGCGGGGGCCGCGGCTGCCGCGTCTGCTCCTACTCCGGATGGCTGGAAATTCTGGGCTGCGGTTCGGTCCACCCGCAGGTTTTGGAGATGTCTGGCTACAACAGCGAAGAAGTCACCGGCTTCGCCTTCGGCATGGGCATTGAGCGGATTACCATGCTTAAATACGGGATTGATGACCTGCGGCTGTTTTTCGACAACGACCTGCGCTTTTTAGAGCAGTTTTAAGAGGGGGTTTGAGGAGTTTGCGTGTTTCTTTAAAGTGGCTGCGGGAATTTGTCGAGATCGATCTTCCGCCGGAAGAGCTGGCCGAACAGATGACTCTCGCCGGGCTGGCGGTGGAAGCAATCCATTATCCCGGCAAAGACATTCAAAAGATCTATACCGGCCGGATCGTCAAAATAGAACCCCACCCGAACGCCGACAAGCTGGTCATCTGCCGGGTTTTCCTGGGGGCCGGAGAGCCCGTCCAAATTGTCACCGGCGCCCCCAACGTGGAAGAAGGCCGGGTCATCGTGCTGGCGGTGGAGGGGGCGCGCCTGACCGGCGGGCTGCCGATTAAAAAGGCGAAATTCAGGGGCGTGGAATCGCGGGGCATGTTATGTTCCTGGCAGGAATTGGGGTTTGATCCCAAATACATTCCGGCCGACCAGGCCCACGGCATAATGGTTTTGCCGCCGGATACACCCGTCGGGACGGATGCAAAGCCTCTTTTAGGCCTGGACGACGTTATCCTGGAACTGGAAATCACCCCCAACCGGGGCGACTGCCTGTCCATGCTTGGCGTCGCCCGCGAGGTGGCGGCCATCCTCAACCGGCCTCTCCGTTACGATCCTCCGCAGGTTGCCGAACTGGCCCGGGGGATCGAGGGGCGGACGCGGGTTGATATTCTCCATCCCGAACTCTGCAGCCGGTATGTGGCGCGGCTGTTTACCAACGTGCGGGTGGGTCCCTCGCCCTTGTGGATGCAGGAAAGGCTGCGGGCGGCCGGGGTCCGCCCCATCAGCAACATTGTCGATATCACCAACTACGTCATGATGGAGCTGGGGCAGCCTTTACACGCCTTTGATTACGACCGGCTGCGGGAAGGGCGGATTATTGTCCGGACGGCGAAAGCAGGAGAAACTCTGGTTTCCTTGGACGGAGTGACCCGGGAATTGACTGACGAGATGCTGGTGATTGCCGATGCCGCTGCGCCGGTGGCCATTGCCGGGGTCATGGGCGGCCTGGAAACCGAGGTGACGGAAAAAACGGTCAACGTTTTGCTGGAATCGGCCCACTTTAACCCAACCAGCATCCGCCGGACTTCGAAAGCCCTCGGCCTGCGCTCGGAAGCCTCCGTCCGGTTTGAAAAGGGGATCGACCGGGAAGGCTGCCTGCCGGCCGCCGCCAGGGCGGCCCAGCTGCTCCGGCAAATTCAGGCCGGGGACGTGGTTGCCGGCGCGGTCGATAATTATCCCGGCCGGCGGGCGCCGGAAAAAATTGTGCTGCGCCCGGCCAGGGTTAACCATGTCCTGGGGACCGCGCTCACCGGGGAAGAAATCTCCCGGACTCTATCCCGCCTGCATTTTGAAGTAAATGAAGCGGGTGAAGAATTGCTGGTTAATGTGCCCGGTTACCGGAACGACGTTCACCAGGAGATCGACCTGATTGAAGAAGTGGCCAGGCTGTACGGATACAACCGGATCCCGGGAACCCTCCCCTGCGGGGTGAGCACTTTAGGAGTCCGCACCCGGGAGCGAGCGCTGGCCGACCAGGTGAAAGAAATTCTGGTCGGCTGCGGGTTGACGGAAGTGGTTACCTTTAGCTTTGTTAACCCCGCGGTTTTTGACCGGTTTAACCTGCCTGCCCAAAGCAGCCTGCGGGAAGCGGTAAAACTGCAAAATCCGTTGAGCGAAGAACATTCCGTCCTGCGCACCTGGCTTTTGCCCGGGCTGGTGGAGGTGTTGCGGCGGAATTTTCACCGGCGGGTGACAAACGGGGCGGTGTTTGAGCTGGGGCGGGTGTTTTCCCCGCGCTCCCGCGCCCTCCCGGAAGAGCGCCTGATGCTGGCCGCCGCGGGCACGGGGAAAATCGCCGGCGGCTGGAACGCCCGCGGGTTAACGGTTGATTATTACTTCCTCAAAGGGGTTTTCGAAACTTTGGCGGCCAGGATCGGTCTGCACTTTTCCTTCGCCCCTGTCAATAACCACCCGTCGTTCCACCCGGGGCGGACGGCCCGCATCTTCAGCGGGGAAGAGGAACTCGGTATTTTGGGGGAACTCCACCCCGACGTTCTGGAAAACCTGGAACTCACCGGGCGGGTGGTGGCCTGCGAAATGGATTTTGCGAAAATCACCGCCCTGGCCCGGGAGCGCCGGCAGCACACACCCCTGCCGCGCTTTCCGGCAGTCGAGCGGGATCTGGCCGTCGTGGTTCCCCGGGATGTTCCGGCGCAGGCGGTGGAGGAGATCATTAAACGGGCCGGCGGTCCGCTGTTGCACTCCGTATCTCTGTTTGATGTTTACGAAGGGGAGCAGGTGAAAAAAGGCTTTCGCAGCCTGGCCTTTGCTTTGAAATTTCTGGCCGCTGACCGGACCCTGACGGTGGAGGAAGTGGCCTCCCGCATCGAGAACATTACAGCCGAACTGGCGCAAAAAGCCGGCGCGGAAATCCGCGCGGAAAAAATGAGCTAGCCGGGAGGAATTTTCCCCTTTTTTGCCGAAATGCAGTGGTCAAGGGGGAAAATTTATGGAAAACAAGGGCGAACTGGAAAACCGGGTGGAAGTGGAAATCTTCGGCGAAGGATATGTTTTAAAGGGTGCCGAACCGCCGGAATACCTGCAAATGCTGGCCCAGTACGTAAACAAAAGGATGCGCCAGGTGGTCACCCGCAACCCCAGGTTGACCACGGCCAAAGCCGCCATCCTCACGGCGCTGAATATTGCCGATGAATTGATGAAGCTGCAGAAAGAATACGACCAGCTGATCCGGTCCAAACTGGAGGAAGAGAAGAAAAAGCCGAAAAAACAGGAATTAGGGACCAGGAATTAGGGGTTGGGGATGCTGCAGAACTGTGAAGTAGCCTGGGCATTTCAGGAACTGGCCGACCTCCTGGAATTTAAAGGGGAAGATTTTTTTAAAGTGCGCGCCTACCGCCGGGCGGCGAAAGCTCTAGCCGGCCTGCCGGCACCCGTGGAGGATCTTTACCGCCGGGGGGAACTGGCCGGGGTACCGGGCATCGGGAAGAATATTCTGGCCAAGATCGGGGAAATGGTAACCGCCGGGAAAATGCGCAAGCTGGAGGAGTTGCGCGCGGAAATCCCTCCCGGCGTGCTGGAAGTCATGAATCTGCCCGGAATCGGCCCGAAGCGGGCGGCTCTCCTGTATAAACACCTGCAGGTTGCTTCCCTGGACGACCTGGAAAGGGAAGCCCGCCGGGAGCGCGTCCGGGAATTGCCCGGCCTGGGTGCCAAAACCGAGCAGGACATCCTCCGGAAGATCGAAATGCTGCGCCGCCGGGGGGGAAGGGTGCTGTTAGGGGTCGCCCGGGAACTGGCCCGGGATTTGCTCGATTTTTTTCAGGATTTACCCCAGGTGCAAAAGGTTGAACTCACGGGAAGCGTGCGCCGCTGGCGGGAAACCGTCGGGGACCTCGATTTGCTGGCCATGACGGACGATCCGGAGGGTCTTTTTGGTTCTTTTGCCGGCCACCCCCGGGTGAAGGAGGTCGTGCTGCGGGAAGAGGACAGAATGAAGGTGCTGACCCGCTGGGGGGTGGCCGTGGAACTGCTCGCCGCGCCGGCGGAAGAATACTGGTCGACCCTCTTGTGGTCCACCGGAAACCGGGAACATTACCGGCAGTTGCAGTTGCTGGCCCAAAGCCGGGGCCTGGAATTGAACCGGCGGGGAATCAGGCGCCGGAATGGAGAATATTTCCCGGCGGAAGGAGAGGAAGAACTTTATCGCCTCCTCGGACTGCCCTTGATTCCTCCGGAGCTGCGGGAGAACCGCGGAGAAATCGAATTTTGCCTGCAGGCGGGACGGCTGCCGGAACTGGTCCGCCTGCAGGATATTAAAGGCGACCTGCATATTCATACCAGCTGGAGCGATGGGGTTAATTCCCTGGAGCAGGTGATCGAATATGCCCGAAAGAAGGGATACCGTTACATTGCC
>JAIMBK010000079.1 GCA_023511535.1 Armatimonadota bacterium | reverse complement strand
AGGAGACTCAAGCCATGGTTGGCTCACCGGCCGCGATGGGAGGCGGGTGGGCCTGCTTTGGCTTTTTCTGTTCATGGGTGCTTTCCGGAGCTTCGCCGTGGCGGAAGAGCTGGAATTGGGAGGGGGGTGCGTCGGTGTTCGATCGGTTGGCGAGCATGGAAGAGCGGTATGATCACCTGAGCCAGCTGCTCTGTAGGCCGGACGTGGCATCGGATCCGGAAAAGCTCCGGGCGTACGCGAAGGAACAGGCGGATCTGGCGGAGACGGTGGAAGCGTACCGCGAGTGGAAAAAGATCTCCCAGAACATCGACGAGGCCAAGGCGATGTTGCAGGATAGGCTCGACGACGAGATGCGCGAGTTCGTCAGAACCGAAATGACAGAACTGCAACGTCGGCGGGAGGACCTGGAGCATCAGCTGCAGATTCTCCTCCTCCCCAAAGATCCGAATGACGACAAGGACGTGTTCGTCGAGATTCGGGCGGCGGCCGGCGGCGAGGAGGCTGCGCTCTTTGCCGCCGAGCTTTTGCGGATGTATCAGCGCTACGCCGAGAAGCACGGCTGGAAGACGGAGGTCATTGATGCCAGCTACACGGACATGGGTGGATTCCGCGAAGTGGTGATGGCCGTGCATGGAAAGGGAGCGTACGCAAAGCTCAAGTTTGAAAGCGGCACGCATCGCGTGCAGCGCGTTCCCGTCACGGAGTCGGGCGGCCGGATCCACACTTCCACCGCGACCGTCGCGGTTCTTCCGGAAGTGGAGGATGTCGAGGTCGAAATCCACGAGAAGGATCTCCGCATCGACACCTTTTGCTCAACGGGTCCCGGCGGACAAAGCGTGAACACCACTCAATCCGCGGTGCGGATCACGCATCTGCCGACGGGGATTGTGGTGTCCTGCCAAGACGAAAAGTCTCAATTGAAAAATAAGGAAAAAGCGATGCGGGTGCTGCGCGCGCGTCTGTACGAGAAGGCCCAGCGCGAGCAGCAGGAAGAGCTCGCGGAAAAGCGCCGCCTGCAGGTGGGCACGGGGGACCGCAGCGAGCGGATCCGCACCTACAATTTTCCGCAGAACAGGGTCACCGACCACCGGATCGGCTTCACCACCCACCGGTTGGGGGAAGTGCTCCTGGGCGATCTCGACGACATCATCGAAGCCCTGCTCACCACCGACCAGGCGGAACGGTTAAAGCAGGTGATTTAATTCGAAGGATTGACCGTGCGCGAGGCCCTGGCCCGGGGGAGGGATTACTTAAAGCGCCGCTCCGTGGAAAACCCCTTCCTGGACGCGGAGGTCCTTTTGGCCCGCGTTACCGGGCTCGACCGGGCGGGGCTGTACCGGGAAGGGGAGCGGAAGCTGGCGCAAAAAGAGGCGGCCGCCTACAGCCAGCTTTTGGCAAGGCGGGCCGCGAAGGAGCCCGTCGCCTACCTCACCGGGGAAAAAGAGTTCATGGGGCTTTCTTTTTTGGTGAATCCGGCCGTGCTGATCCCCCGCCCGGAAACCGAACTGCTGGTGGAAAACGCCCTTTTGCTGGCCCGGGAGTTTTTTTCCTCCGGCGAACCGGTTTTCCTCGCCGAAGCGGGAACGGGGAGCGGAGCCGTGGCCGTCAGCGTGGCCTCGTTTATGCCGGACTCTTTTGTTTACGCCACCGATATCTCGCCCGGCGCCCTGGCCGTGGCCGAAAAAAACGCCAAGAGACACGGCGTGCGGGAAAAGATCGTTTTTCTGGAGGGGGACCTGCTTTCCCCCCTTTTTGCTTTGGGGCTGACCGGGCGGATCAACATCGTCCTGGCCAACCTCCCCTATGTGCCCACCGCCCGGCTGAAGCGGCTCGCGCCCGACGTGCGGCGCTACGAGCCGCTTTTGGCCCTGGACGGCGGGCCGGACGGCCTTTCCCTCTACCGGCGGCTCATTCCCCAGGCGCGGCGCCTGCTTTCCGTTCCCGGCTGGCTGCTCGTGGAGATTGGACCGGGGCAGGGGGCGGGCATGTTAAAGCTTCTGGAGGAGGACGCGAAAAATGCGCCCGGCGGCCGGCCCTGGGAGGCGGAAGTGCTCTTTGACTACGGCGGCCGGGAAAGGGTCGTCCGGGCGAAAATCGGCTGAGGAATTATGATGTGGAGCGAGCCGGACAATTCAGCCCAAAGGGAAGGAAATTTCAAGAAACAAACCGGTTGACAAAACCGGTTTGTTTTTTAAATAATATAATTACCTAAATCGGAATAAATCTGATCTAGGAGGCATACTCATGAATTTAAACGACACTCTCTTCCGCCTGAAAGCGCTGGGCGTGAAAGTAACTCCCCAGCGCCAGGAAATCCTGGAAGTCCTTCTGGGGGAGGAGAGGTATTACAGCGCCGAGGAGATTTTAAAAAAGGTGCAGGCCCGCTACCCGGCGGTCAGTTTCGACACCGTCTACAGGACGCTCAACCTCTTCAAAAAGCTGGGCCTGGTCGTGGAGCTGAACTTCCAGGGGGGGTACCGCCGCTACGAGTTCAACCACGCGGACAGGCACCACCACCACCTGGTTTGCTTAAAATGCGGCCGGTCCCAAAAACTGGCTTGCTGCCCCACCGATTGCCTGGCCGGAATTGAGGAGGAAAATCCAGAATTTGCCATCACCGGCCATTCCTTTGAGATTTACGGCTACTGTAAGGATTGCCGTGGTCAAGTCAAATGATTTAATGCGGCGAATAATTTCTCTGTTGTGGTTGAATAACGAAAGGGAGGTCCCTTGCAAAATGAAAAGATTTTTTCTCCTCCTGGCGCTGTTCCTTTTGGCCGCGACGGTTCCCGCCTGTGGAAAACAGGAGCAAGAGACCGGCAAACCAGCGGAAAAAATTGCCGTGGCGACGACCATCCTGCCCGTGGCCGACTTCGTGAAAAACGTCGGCGGGGAGAAGGTGGCGGTCACCGTCCTGGTTCCGCCCGGGGCCAGCGTGCATACTTACGAGCCTACGCCGGGCCAGATGAGCGCGCTGGCCGAAAGCAGGGTTTACTTTATGGTCGGTTCGGGGGTGGAATTTGAGCTGGCCTGGATGAAGAAGATTATCGAGAACAATAAAAACCTCGAAGTTGTCGATTGTTCCCGGGGTATTCAGTTGATTGACCTGGAAGCCTCCGGACCCGAAGGAGGGGCGGAAGATCACGGGTCGAAAGACACAAAGATCCTTCCTTCGGACAAAGAGGGACACAAAGAGCACCGGGGAAAAGATCCGCACATCTGGCTTTCCCCCAGGAATGCGCGGGTGATGGTGGAAAACATTTGCACCGGTTTGGTGCAGGCCGACCCGGAAAATAAAGATTATTACGTCCGGAATAAGGAAAATTACCTCCGGGAGTTAGATCAGCTGGACAGAGAAATTGAAGAGAGCCTGAAAAAAGTTCAAAAGAGAAGTTTTCTCGTGTTCCACCCGGCCTGGGGGTACTTTGCCAGAGATTACCAGTTAAAGCAAATCGCCGTTGAAGTTGCCGGCAAAGAGCCCAGTGCGAAAGATCTGGCCGCGATCATCGACACGGCCAGAAGAGAGGGGATCCAGGTGGTCTTCGCTTCCCCGCAGTTTAACCCGCAAAGCGCCGAAGTGATCGCCCGGGAAATCGGGGGGCGGGTTGTTTTCATCGATCCGCTGCCGGAAAACTACATTCAGAACATGCGCCTTGTGGTCGGTAAATTTTAACCACGAAGAAGGAAGGGAGAAATTGCTCGTGGCCTTTCGGGAAGCGGTGGAGCTGGCCGACGTCTGGTTTGCTTATAACGGCGTCCCTGTTTTGGAAGGGATTAATTTGACTGTCGGGCCGAATGATTTTTTAAGCATCATCGGGCCCAACGGGGGCGGGAAAACGACCCTGCTCAAGGTAATTGCCGGGCTCGTTAAACCGGCGCGGGGAACGGTGAAAGTATTCGGCCAAAGCCCGGAAGGCGCCGGGACGTCAATCGGCTACGTCCCTCAAGCGGGCCATTTTGACCGTGATTTCCCCATCAGCGTTTTCGAGGTGGTGATCATGGGGCGCCTGGGTAAAGCGGGCCTCGGCCGGCGTTTCGGCAAAAGAGACCGGGAAAAAGCCCTTTGGGCCCTGAAAACAGTTGCGCTGGAAGAATTTCAAGACAGGCCCCTCGGGAGCCTTTCCCTGGGGCAACAGCAAAGGGCTTTTATTGCCCGGGCGCTGGTGGGCGATCCAAAACTGTTGCTTCTGGACGAACCTACGGCCGGCGTCGACGCCCCCCGGCAGGTTGAGCTCTACGCGCTGCTTCAGGAATTGAAGCGGGAAATGGCCATTATTCTGGTTACCCACGATATCGGCGCCGTTTCTAAATACGTAGAAAAAATTGCCTGCCTTAACCGCCGGCTGTTTTACCATCATGCCAAGGAAATTCGGGCTGAAGAACTGGAAGCCGTTTATCAGTGTCCGGTAGACATGATTGCCCACGGCGTTCCCCACCGGATTTTAAAGGAGCACTGAAAAATGCTGGAAGCACTGCGGTACGAATTCATGCAAAACGCCCTCGCGGCCGGGGTTCTGGCCGCGGTGGCCTGCGGCCTGATCGGGAGTTTCGTGGTGGTGAAAAAGATGGTTTCCATTAGCGGCGGGATCTCCCACGCTTCTTTCGGAGGAGTCGGATTGGGTTACTGGCTGGGGATCAATCCCGTCCTGGGGGCCCTGTTCTTCACCGTGGCCGCTTCTTTAGGAATGGGACTGGCCGTGAAAAAAACCAGGCTGGCTGAAGATACGGCCATTGGTATTTTGTGGGCCATGGGGATGGCGATGGGAATAATCTTCCTCGGGCTGACCCCGGGTTATGCTCCCGACCTTTTCAGTTACCTTTTTGGGAACATTTTACTGGTTACTTCTTCCGACCTGACCATCATGTTGAGCCTGGACCTGATCATCGTGGCCGCCGTCGGTTTGCTTTACAAAGAACTTGTGGCCGTTTCTTTTGATGAGGAATTCGCCAGGATAGCCCGCCTGCCCGTGGACTGCCTGTACCTGGGGCTGTTGTGTTTAATCGCCCTGACGGTGGTTATATTAATAAAAGTGGTGGGGATTATCCTGGTGATTGCCTTGCTGACGATCCCGGCTGCACTGGCCGGGCAGTTCACGCATAACTTGAAGAAAATGATGTTGGTTTCCATTCTTTTGGGGGCGGCTTTTTCCCTCGGGGGGTTGTGGTTTTCTTACCAGCTGGACCTTCCTTCCGGGGCCACAATTATCCTTTTGGGGGGGTTTGTGTTCTTTCTTGCCACGGGACTAACCCGGGCGCGCCGCTCGAGAGGCCGGTCCGGCAAGAAATGCCCCGTCCCGGCAGCTCTTAATTTGATTGACTTAAAGGAAGGACAAAAATTATAATTAGGGTGGTCGAATTTCCAGCAGGTGGCGCTGACGAAGGAGAAAGCAATGTGGCCAAGGCGATCATCTGGCAGGTTGACCCCCTGACGCCTGCGCCGGAGATTATTGAGCGGGCCGCCGGGATCTTGCGCTCGGGCGGCCTGGTGGCTTTTCCCACGGAAACGGTTTACGGGTTGGGCGCCGACGCCTTTAACCCCGCCGCGGTGGCCGGTATCTTCCGCGTCAAGGGGAGACCGGCGGATAACCCTTTAATCCTCCACGTGGCCGACCGGGAAATGGTTTACCGGCTGGCCGTGCGGGTAAATGAGCCGGCCGGCCGGTTAATGGAGGTTTTTTGGCCCGGCCCTTTAACCCTCGTTTTGCCCCGCCGCAAAGAGGTGCCGCCGGCGGTGTCGGCAGGCCTGGAAACGGTAGCCGTGCGCATGCCCGCTCACCAGGTGGCTCTGGATTTAATCCGGGCGGCGGGGGTACCGGTGGCCGCCCCCAGCGCCAATCTTTCCGGCCGCCCCAGCCCCACTACAGCCGCGCATGTATGGGAGGATTTGGGAGAAGATATTGACGCCATCCTGGACGCGGGGCCGGCCGGGATTGGAGTGGAGTCCACGGTCGTTGATTTAACCGCCCCTGTCCCGGTTGTTTTGCGCCCCGGGGGCGTAACCATGGAAGAACTCTCCGCCTTTATCGGGGAGGTCCGGATTGATTCCCTGGCGGAGGGAGGAAGCGCCGGCACTGGCAAAAACGGCGACAGTTACGAAAAACCCCGCTCCCCGGGGCTGAAGTACAGGCACTATGCCCCCCGGGCGTCGTTAATTCTGGTGGAGGGCGACCCCCGTGAGGTGCCGGCGAAAGTCCGTGAGCTGGCGGATTTGAAAAGGGCCGGGGGGCTGAAGGTGGGCATTTTGGCTTCTGCCGAATCGGCGGGTTCTTACCGGCAGGGGAATGTGGTGGTCGCCGGCAGCCGCCAATGCCCGGAGCAAATCGCCGCCCGCCTGTACAGCGCCTTAAGGTATTTTGACGAATTGAGCGTGGATGTGATTATTGCCGAAGGGGTGGAGCCGGCCGGTCTGGGCCTGGCCGTCATGAACAGACTGCGCCGCGCCGCGGCCGAGATAATTAGGAATTAGGAGTTAGGAATTGGGAATTGGGATTGGGGTTCAACGACGAAAGAAGATCTTTCGGATTACTTTCCTGGTGGTTTGCTGGTTAAAGAAAATGAAAAGGCGTCTCCAGTCCTGCGCCGAAATCAGTTTTTTCATTCTCTTTTGATGCCTTCAAAAGCAGGAACATGGTCTGGTTCCCAACTCCGGATTCCGGTAGTCCCCAGTCCCTAATTCCTGATTCCCAGTCCCCAATTCCTGTTCCAGAAAGGATGGCTTTTTTGAGTTTATTCACCCTGCTGCTCCTGGCGCTGGCTTTAGGAACCGACGCCTTTTCGTTATGCCTGGGGGTCGGCCTCGCAGGGGTTTCCGGGGCCCAGATCGCCATGATCAGTATCAGCATCCTGGCTTTCCACATTTTAATGCCCCTGGCCGGCTGGCAAATCGGCGAGGCGGCGGGAAGGTTTCTGGGGCAGGCCGCCGGCGTAGTTGGCGCCCTTGTTTTGTTTTACCTGGGCGCCCGGATGATCTGGCAGTCTTTGCCCGGCGGCGGCGCGGCTGCGCCCAAAATTGTCCTGGTTAAAGACTGGGGCTTGCTTTTGCTGGCTTTAAGCGTCAGCATGGACGCCCTCGCCGTGGGGTTTACCCTGGGCACCAGGGGGACAAACCTGCTGCTGACCGTCTTTACCTTCGGGATCGTCGCCGGTCTGATGACCCTTTCCGGTCTGCTGCTCGGACGGTGGCTCGGCCGGTGGCTCGGCGAGCGCGCCCAGCTGGTGGGGGGCGTTATTTTGATTGGCATTGGGGTCAAGTTGTTTTTGTGAAAGAATGAGGTGATTGTGGTGGCCAAAAAAATTTTATTCGTCTGTACGGGGAATACGTGCCGGAGCAGTATGGCGGAAGCCATCGCCAGAAAAATGCTCCGGGACAGGAACAAACAAGACCAGGTGCAGGTTTCCTCCGCCGGCACGGCCGCCCTCCCCGATGCAGGGGCAACGGAACAGGCGATTGCTGTCATGGAAGAAATGGGGATTAATTTACGGGAGCATAAAGCAACCCTGTTGACCCCTGAGCTGGTTAAAGAAGCCGACCTGGTCTTAACGATGACGGGGGCGCACAAAGAACAGGTAAAACGGCTGATTTCCGGGGCGAAAGAAAAAGTGTTTACCCTGGCTGAATTTGCCGGAGCCGGGACGGATATTTTGGATCCCATCGGGGGGCCGGTGGATGTTTACCGCCAGTGCGCCGCTGATTTGCGCTATTTAATTGGCCTCGCCCTGGATAAAATAAAGGACTGAAGAAAAAGTAAAAAAATGTGGAAAAAAGGAAATTAAAGCTTTGCGTAGAAATAAAGAACATATAAGTTAGTGAAGAAGGGCTGATCATGCGCGTTGCTATCGGCGGCGACCACGGCGGGTGGCGGTTAAAGG
This sequence comes from Armatimonadota bacterium, assembly GCA_023511535.1. Taxonomy (GTDB): domain Bacteria; phylum Bacillota; class Desulfotomaculia; order Desulfotomaculales; family Nap2-2B; genus JAIMBK01. Next base: position 4,081 of record JAIMBK010000079.1, on the reverse strand, counting down.
AGGAAATTATTGCTCTTTTGCAGCAGAAGGGGATTGCCTACCGGGATTTCGGGGCGTTTTCCCCGGAGGCTGTAGATTACCCTGATTTCGCGCTCAAAGTGGCGGAAGCGGTGCGCAGCGGCGAGTACGACCGGGGAATCCTCTGTTGCGGCACCGGGATCGGGGTGGCCATTGCGGCCAATAAGGTTCCCGGCATCCGGGCCGCCCTCTGCCACGATACTTTTTCCGCCCGCGCCGCCCGGGAGCATAACAACGCCAATATTTTGACCCTGGGCGAGCGGGTGATTGGACCCGGGCTGGCCAAAGAGATCGTCGAAACCTGGCTGAAAGCGGAATTTCAGGGCGGCCGGCACGCCCGGCGGGTGGAGAAAATAACCCGGATTGAGGAAAAGTATTGCGCTGGAAGGTCTAAAGGCCCGGAGACAGAAGAATGGGTTGGAAGGCACAAAGGCCCGGAGGCACAAAGTGAGGAAGGAACCACATAAAGTAGTTTAGAGCGAGCCGGACAATTCAGCCCGGTGGGAAATGTAAAAAAACGAAAGGAAATGGGTATGGGGAGGAAAAGTTTTCTGGCCGCAGTTGACCCGGAAATTGCCCGCGCGCTCGCGCTGGAGCTGGAGCGGCAGCAAAATACCCTGGAGCTGATCGCTTCCGAAAATTCCACCAGTCCTGCCGTGATGGAAGCCCAGGGATCAATTTTAACCAATAAGTACGCCGAAGGTTATCCGGGCCGGCGCTATTACGGAGGCTGCCAGTTTGTAGATATTGCCGAACAGCTGGCCATTGACCGGGCAAAAAAACTTTTTGCCGCCGAACACGCCAACGTCCAGCCACATTCGGGAACGGAGGCCAACCTGGCGGTTTACCTGGCCCTGCTCAAGCCGGGGGACACCATTTTAGGCATGAACCTGGCCCACGGCGGCCACCTTACCCACGGCAGCCCGCTGAACATGTCGGGCAAGTATTTTCGGGTGGTTTTTTACGGCGTTGAGCCGGACAGTGGGTTAATCAACTATGAAAAAGTACTGGAAATTGCCCGGCAGGCCAAACCCCGCCTGATTGTGGCCGGCGCCAGCGCCTACCCGCGGGCCATCGATTTTGCCCGGTTCCAGGAAATTGCCCGGGCGGTGGGAGCTTACCTGATGGTGGACATGGCGCACATTGCCGGGCTGGTGGCGGCCGGAGAGCACATGAGCCCCATCCCATACGCCGATGTGGTCACCACGACCACACATAAAACTTTGCGCGGGCCCCGCGGCGGAATGATCCTGTGCCGTCCGGAATTTGCCGCGGCCATCGACAAGGCGGTTTTCCCGGGCATCCAGGGCGGGCCGTTGATGCACGTGATCGCGGCCAAGGCGGTGGCCCTGCACGAGGCGCTGCAGCCTGAATTCCGGGAATACCAGCGGCAGATTGTGAAAAACGCCCGGCGGCTGGCCCGGGCCCTGCAGTCCAGAGGGTTTGCGCTGGTCGGCGGCGGTACGGACAACCACATGCTGCTGGTCGACTTAAGAAATAAAGGAATCACCGGCAAACAGGCGGAAACGCTTTTGGACGAAGTGGGCATTACGGTAAACAAAAACGCCATCCCTTACGACCCGCAGCCCCCGGCAGTGGCCAGCGGGATCCGCGTCGGTACCCCGGCGGTAACCACCCGGGGCTTGGACGAAGAGGCCATGGAAATAATGGCCGAGGCCATCCACTGCGTTTTGAGCTTTCCGCAAGACCGGTCAAAACGGACGCAGGCCAAAGAAATAGTGCAGGAACTCTGCCGCCGGCACCCTTTGTATGAAGAACTGAACTAAACGGGGCAGGGTATTTCGGATGTACTCCGGCAAGGCGAAGCGAGCCGGGGTGCGCTCTTCCGGGGAGCACCGGAGTGAGTGGCAACGCCTCGCCGGTGGAAAGATGGTAACAGTCACCATGGAGGACGAAAGATGGGTAAACGGCGTCCTTCCTTTGACGAAACGTACATGGAAGTGGTGGAAGTCATCGCCCGCCGCTCCACCTGCCTGCGCAAAAAAGTTGGCGCGGTGATTGTGGTTGACCGGCGCATCCTTTCCCACGGTTACAACGGCGTCGTCAGCGGCGAAGCCCATTGCTGCGATACGGGCATCTGCCTGAAAGAACAGGCGGGCCGCGAGGACTACAAGCCCTGCGTACACGCCGAGCAAAACGCCATCTGCCTCTGCGCCAAGCGCGGCCTCGCCGTCCAGGGCGGCACCCTGTACGTCAACGCCGACGTTTGCCTGACCTGCGCGAAGTTAATCGTCAGCTGCGCCATTGCCCGCGTGGTGGTGCGCCGGGACTACAAAGGGAGCGACGAAGGGATCGCCTTTTTGCGCCGCTACGGCGTGCAGGTGGACCTGTGGCCGCCGGAAGAACACCAAACCGGTGTAAAATAATAAAATAAACCCCGCTCCCGGGAGCGGGGTTTTCTTGATGGTTAAACCAGCAGTTGCTCTATTTTGCTACCGGAACAATGTTATAGCTGATCCAGACCAGGATAAACAAAAGGACTATGCCCAATCCCAGGCTCCCCAGGATGAGCTTTTTCTCTACGGGGAGCAGGTCAAACCATTCACCTTCTTCCGGCAGCTTTTCCAGTTTTTCCTGTTCGTTCACGTCCAAAAACCCCCTTGACTTTTTCAGTGTCCGCTTAACCAATTTGCGGCGGGGTGATGCCGTGGAAAAAGATCCACGAAATGAACAGGCCGATCCAGATGATAAACCCGAACAGGCAGAGCAGGTAAACCAGCGCCAGCCTGCCCATGCCTTCTTCTTTCAGGGTCCGGAAGTTGGAAACCAGGCCGATGCTGAAGAAAGTGAGGGCAAAAAAGATCCCCCGGAAATTGTCGGCGCCGCCGATGCCCGCCTGCAAAAGTTTTCTCCCTTCGTCAGCCAGGCCGGCGCCGATCAGGAGCACCAGCACAAAGGTAGCGGCGTAACCGAGGACGAACTTGGGGAAGCGGTGCCAGATGTCCGCCGCCGAGACCTTTTCCCCGGGTTTGCACTCAATTTTCCAGCACCAGATTACGGCCAGCAGGAATGCCCAGATGGCAATGAAGATATCGATGAATACCTTCACCGTGGTGGCCGACATCAGCATCCAGCCTTCCTGCCAGTTGACCCCCAGCACGGTGGCGGCCTTGGAGCGGATCAGCGCGTCGACGATGGCGCCGCTGGCGGCGGCCGCGCCGTCGGTCTTCACGGCCAGGCCCATCCAGGCGCCGGCCACCATGGGTTCCTGGTAAAGCCAGGTCTGGGCCGCGAAAGGCAGAATCAGCAGCTCAACCACGGCAAAGATGATGACCAGCGAAGAAACGATAATGGGCACGATCGGCCTGGCCTTGATGGCGCCGCCGGTGGCAATGGCCGCGGAGACGCCGCAAATGGAAATGCCGGAGGCCAGCGGGGCCGCCCATTCGGGCGTGAACCGGAAATACTTGCGGGCCACGAAATAAACAAGGGGCCAGTAAATCAGATAAGCTTCAATGATGGCGCAAAAACCCCGGAAAATAATCTGGGCGGCCAGCCCCGTGGACTGCAGGGCGTAAAGCCCCACTTTCGCTCCCAGAATAACGATGGCGGCCTTGATGTACCACTCGGGCCGGGCGGCTTCCTGCAGGTAGCGGGTCAGGCCCGGCCACAGGTTGCCGATGAGCAGACCGACAATAAGGGCGATGATGAACCCGGACTCGCCGGTCAGCCGCAGGGACCAGGCGATTTTTAACTTGGCGTATTGATCGGGGGTGGCTGCAATAAAGGCGTTGTGGCCGGCGATCCAGCAGCAGTAAGTGATCCAGAAAATAATGGTGAACCCGCCGATAAAGCGCCCTACCTTACCCCCCATGGCGGCGATGCCGATACTCAAAATGACCGTGAGAAATAGGTAGGTCAGGAACAGGGAAGCGAAGCCGGAAAGGTGAAAAGTCTTGGCTGCCGGCGAGAGGGCTTTGGAAAGGTCAAGCCAGACGCTGGTCTTGACTACCCACCCGACTAGATCCACTCCGGCAAGCTGGAGCAGGCCAAGCAAAAAGATGAATAAACCAATCCAGACGGCCCACCAGTCTTCGCTTTT